>CAZUNK010000100.1:0-11858 GCA_964622285.1 uncultured Spirochaetia bacterium | reverse complement strand
CTGCCTGCCTCATCAACTCCGGCCGGGTTTTTTCTGCTCTGCCATACGGGCTTTTCGTAAATGTAATCTATTTTGGACAACGTGGATCAGGGAATAAGATCGTAACTTTTTAACACCTGCCTGAGTTTATCAAGATTTGCTTTTGACATTTCACAAAGCGGAAGCCTGGACCCAAGTTCAATCTTTCCCATAAGCGCCAGAGTTCTTTTGACCGGAACGGGATTTGTTTCCAGAAACAAAGCTTCGTTGAGAGAAAGAAGTTCGTAATGAATATCCCTTGCTCCGTCAACGTCTCCTGCTTCAAACCTGTTGTACAGTTCAGCCACCTTCTTCGGAGCCACGTTGGCCGTAACCGTTATAAATCCCCGCCCTCCGATCGCAAGAACGGGAAAATTGAGCGCGTCCTCGCCGGAGAAAAGAGAAAAGTCCTTTCCACACAGGCTGAGTATTTTACTTGCCTGCGAAAGTGACCCGCTGGCTTCTTTAACGCCGATTATGTTCCTGCAGTCGCTGCGAAGTCTGAGTATGGTCTGCGGCTGAAGGTTCACTCCGGTCCTTGACGGGACGTTGTAGAGTATGAGTGGCATATCAACGCTGTCCGCCACCGCTCTGAAATGCTGGTAAAGACCTTCCTGCGTTGGTCTGTTGTAATAAGGAGTTATCAGTAAGGACGCGTCCGCGCCGACCTTCTGTGCAAACCGGGTAAGAGCCACTGCTTCTTCAGTGCTGTTTGAACCGGTGCCGGCAACTACCGCAGCTCTTTTATTGACCGTATTAACGGTAAACTCTATGACGCTCTGGTGCTCAGCATGAGAAAGGGTAGGGGACTCGCCCGTTGTGCCGCATGGAAGGATGCCGTGAGTTCCGTTTGCGATCTGAAATTCAATCAGACCCCTCAGCGCATCCTCATCCACTCTGTTGTCTTTGAACGGCGTGACGATCGCAACGACTGAACCTTTAAGCATTCGTTATTATTTCTCCTTTAACGGTTTGCAGGACCTCGCATGTTCAGAGATAAAAAGTTCCGCTATCTGAACGGCGTTAAGAGCGGCGCCCTTTCTGATCTGATCCCCGGCGGCCCAGAGGCTGATGCCTTTTTTCACGGTGTAATCTTTTCTGATCCTGCCCACCAGACACTCGTCCCTGCCGGACGCGTTAACTGGCATGGGATACAGATTGTTCTCCGGACTGTCCAGAACTCTCGCTCCGGGAAAGCTGTTTATAACCTCCGCTGCGTCCTTCACGGATATTTCCGTTTTTGTTTCTATGTTTAAAGAGATGCAGTGGGACCTGATAACCGGCACGCGCACGGTAGTTGCGCTGACCTGTACCGTGTCGTCTTCAAGTATCTTTCTTGTTTCATGGTGGAGCTTCATCTCTTCCTTTGTATAGCCGTTTTCCTGAAATACATCTATATGGGGTATAACATTGAAAGCTATCTGATGTGGAAAAACGGCTGGCTCCGCGCCTGCCTCTTTATCCGGGGCGGACGCTGCGTTTTTCGTCTGGTCGCTGAGCTCACGGATTCCTCCCGCGCCCGCGCCTGAGACGGCCTGAAAGCTGGTTGCAACTACCCTTTTTATGCCCGCGGCATCGTAAATGGGCTTTAAGGCCATGCAGGCAACAGCGGTGGTGCAGTTGGGATTTGCTATTATTCCCTTCCTTTTATAAAGCGGGGCAGCGTCTGGATTTATCTCCGGAATGATCAAAGGCACGTCTTTGTCCATTCTGTAGGCCGAACTGTTATCTATAACCACCGCTCCTGCTTTTACGGCGGACTCTGCATACTCCTTTGATATTGAGGAGCCGGCTGAGAAAAAAACAATGTCTGTTCCTTCAAAGCAGCTGTGATCAAGTTCCGAAACGGTCAGATCTTTGCCTCCCACCCGTTGTTTTTTTCCAGCGGACCTTTTTGAAGCGATGAGCCGAATCTCCCCGGCCGGGAAGTTTCTCTCCAGCAGTATTTCTATCATCTCCTGTCCAACTGCGCCGGTGGCACCGACGATGGCAACATTATGCTCAGTATCTTTCATATTAACTTTCATCTGGAGTATTTTTTTTCTATTTCAGATATTTTCCGGATGTTTTCTTTTTCCTCTTCTTCCGGGGATGAACTCAGCCACGCGGTGATCATCTCTTCGGCAACCGTCGGGGAGGTTGTTCTCAGGCTCATTGCCAGCACGTTTGCGTCGTTCCATTTTCTGGCGCTGCTCGCGGTTTCTGCATCGGAGCACAGAGCGGCTCTTACGCCCGGCACCTTGTTTGCCGCGATGGAGACTCCCGTTCCTGACCAGCAGAAGAGTATCCCCTGGTCGCACTGGCTGCTTGAAACCTTTTCTGCAACTTCCTTTGCAACGTCAGTCCACTCAAGGTCGTCGTTGTTCAGCGGTCCGTGCACATCCAGTTCAAGTCCCATCTCCCGCAGCCTCTCTATAACAAAATCCGTCAGATGATTTTTCTCGTCACTTCCTATGGCAATTTTCATAATTGAAATCTCTCTTTGTATCTGTTATTGTGATTTTTATTATATAATGTAACTTAAAACTTTTTATTATTCTAATCAGATTGGAGGAGGATTCATAACAATGAAAAAAGGATATTTTGGTTTGGTCTTTGTGCTTTTTCTGGCTTTAGCTTTTTTACTGGATGTTCCTGCACAGGCTGGTGCTCCTAAAACCAAGGCCGGTAAGGCGAAGCAGACCAACAGGGCTGTTATGAGAGACGGTTCCCGGAAACTGCGCGGAGTGGTGGTAACTGCTACCAAGAGAGCTTTATCAGCGCAGGACGTGCCGTTTTCACTGAACGTTAAATCAGAAGAAGACCTCCGGCGCATGAACACCTCTAATCTGGAAGACCTTTCCCGTAACGTTGCCGGACTGTCCATACAGAACCTCGGTCCCGGTCAGAGCGTGGTTAACATCCGCGGCATTTCTTCCGGGCAGATAGTTCGTGACCAGCCCGGGGTCAAGGAACAGGTCAGCGTCTATCTGGATGAGACGCCTGTATCGCTGTCGCTTTTTACTCCGGACCTTGATCTTTTTGATGTACAGCGCGTGGAAACGCTCAGAGGTCCTCAGGGAACGCTGTTCGGAGCTGGCTCCATAGGTGGTACCGTTCGTTACATAACCAATCAGCCTCTGCTGAGCGTTAATGAAATGAAAGCCGAGGTGGGTTTTAACACGGTGGACGGAGGTTCCTCAGGAGGCGATTTCAAATTTGCGGTCAACATTCCTGTGGGTGACAGTATTGCGCTTCGCGGGGTTGCCTACGGCACGCAGTACCCTGGTTTCATTGATGCTCTTCGGGACGGCGGAGGAAAGGACGAGGACGTTAACGACGGCACCCGCTACGGTGGACGCCTTGCGGTGCTGCTGAAGCCATCTGAGAACATATCAATCACTCCCCGCGTCGTTTACCAGAAAGTTGAACTGGACGGTTTTAACAGAGACGAGATATTCAACATTTTTGCCAATCCCTATTCAACCACCCGTCCTCAGGTCAAGCTCGGCGAGCGTGAGCAGTTTCTGCTCCGTGACGAAGAGTTTGAGGACGAAGTTCTTCTGCTTGACACGGCGTTTAAATGGGAACTGGAAAATCTGTTTGATCTGAACTATACGGTAAGCTACACCAACCGTGACATTCTGGTCAGCCGTGACGCCAGTGCGCTCACCGGCAGCGTGGGAGTTACTTTCTGCGGACTGGCCAGGGCGGGCATGCTGGGCGAAGGAGCGCTGTGTATGCCGGTTGAGGCTATACTTACGCCTGCCAATCTGCGTGACAATACCGATATGCAGCAGTTTACCCAGGAAGTGCACCTTAGTTCCAACTACAGCAGTGCGCTGCAGTGGCTGGTGGGATTTTTCTACGCGGACATGGAG
Source organism: uncultured Spirochaetia bacterium (assembly GCA_964622285.1). Taxonomy (GTDB): domain Bacteria; phylum Desulfobacterota_D; class UBA1144; order Nemesobacterales; family JAJCZQ01; genus CAZUNK01. Next base: position 7,980 of record CAZUNK010000100.1, on the reverse strand, counting down.
CGGGACTACGCCCAGAGAGTTCCAACGCCGGGATATGACCAGTTTTTAACTGACGCCAATATTGGAACAGGCTCTCTCAATGGATTTACGGACATGGACTCGCCGTATATGTCAGAACTTACCTACGATCTCAGGCAGTACGCGGTGTTCGGGGAAGCCACCTACACGCTTCTGGAAAGGCTTGGCCTTACCGCTGGTCTTCGTTATTACAACTGGGAGGAGGATAAGACCTTCAGGTCTGGGGGTATATTCTCCAATTCAGACGCTCAGAACCAGGACGTTACGGTTGACTCCGACGGAGTTGCTCCAAGGTTCATTGTCAGCTATGACGCTACGGACCAGATTACAGTGAACGCTCAGGCCTCACGGGGATTTCGCCTCGGCGGCATAAACGATCCGCTGAACCAGCCTCTTTGCGGCGGGGACGCTTACGAAACCTACAGGGAATACCAGGAGTTTAAAGACGAGACCTTGTGGAACTACGAGGTAGGTCTTAAATCCGCCTTTAACATGTTTTCTCTGAACGGGTCGGTCTTCTACGCCGATATTGAGAACTTAGGTGTTAACATAGACGTCAGTGAGTGCTCGTCGCGTATTACTCTGAGCGTTCCTGAGGCTCATACCATGGGAGCGGAACTTGAGCTGTCCGTTCAGCCATTTGATCCCTTCCTGGTCACTTTTGCCGGCAGCTACGTGGAAGCGGAGTTTGACAGTACGGTCAGAGACGTTAATAACAACGTTATTGAGGGCATGAAAAAAGGCAACCGCATACCGTCCGTGCCCGACTGGCAGTTTTCTGCGGCCGCTACGTATACTCTGCCGGGTCTGCTGAGCGCCAGCGGGAGCTACCTGTCTGCCTCATGGGAGTTTGTAGGAGATCAGATCACCCAGCCCGGCGATCAGGAAAGCGGGCAGTTTCCTTCCTCTCCTTCGTTCACCGGTCCGACGCTTGCAGAACAGGTGGATCTGAACTTCCGCGATTCTCTGAAGCTGGATTCGTATCACCTGATAAATCTGAAAGCAGGACTGGACTATGATAATATGGAGCTGATGTTTTACGTGGATAACGTCACGGATAAAAACACCAGGCTGTCTTTTGATCGTGAAAGGGGCGGGAGAGCCCGTCTTGCCTACCGCGTAGGTCAGCCTCGTACTTTTGGCATGGTTGCGCGTGTGGCCTTCTGATCTGAAACTGAAAAGCAGGAAGTCTTCGGATTCCTTTGAACTTTAAAACTAAAACAGGATCTCCACTGGCTCTGCTGATGGGGATTCTGTTTTTATTCAGCTGCCGGAATGTAAAATTGATAAAATCCCTGAAACTGATCAGTCGTGGTTTTTATAAATACGCTGCAGCAGCAGGCTGCATGTTCTTCCTTCTGGCGGCTGGCGCGCTCCCTTCTGCCTCTTCCCACGCGCAGGCTAACGCGCCGGAAGAAGACAGGGTCCTGGGCGCAGGGAACCTGCAGGGAGTAGTTGTAACCGCCACAAGGCGGAGAGCTTCGTCGCATGACGTTCCGTTCTCACTGAACGTTCAGTCTGAGAAAGACCTCAGGAGACTCAGCGCTGCCGGCATGGAGGATCTGTCCCGCAGCGTTGCCGGACTTTCCATACAGAACCTTGGACCGGGTCAGAGCGTGGTGAACATCCGAGGCATTTCTTCCGGACAGATAGTCCGCGATCAGCCTGGAGTTAAGGAGCAGGTCGGCATCTATCTTGACGAGACCCCTGTCTCATTATCTCTTTTCACCCCCGATCTTGACCTTTTTGACTTAAGCCGGGTGGAAACGCTCAGGGGACCCCAGGGAACGCTGTTCGGTGCAGGCTCCATAGGAGGCGCCGTTCGCTATATAACAAACAAGCCGCTTTTAAATGTTACGGAGGCAAAGTCTGAATTTGACCTTAACGCCGTTAAGGGAGGTTCCACCGGAGGCAGCTTCAGATCGGCGCTGAACGTTCCTGTAATGGACGGAGCAGCCGTCCGTCTGGTCACCTACGTTACAAAGTACGGCGGGTTCATTGACGCTCTCAGGGAGACGGGAGATGTGAAAAAGGATGTTAATGACGGCAGACGCTACGGCGGGCGCCTTACGCTACTGATGCAGCCAAACGATAATCTGTCCATCACCCCGCGCGTTGTGTACCAGAGCACTGATATGAACGGTTTTAACCGTCAGGAGATATTCAACCTTTTTGCCAACGATTTTTCTGAAAGCGCTCTGCTGCCCGTAAGGATCGGCAAGCGTCAGCAGTTCCTGCTGTCAGATGAGGCGTTTGAAGATGAAACTCTTATAATTGATAACTCTGTTAACTGGAACTTTAATGATCTTTTCAGGGTGGTTTATTCCTCAAGCTATATTAAAAGGGATATTTTAGTGCGGCGTGATTCCACTGCGCTGGACGCAAGTTTCATTCTTGATTTCTACATAGGTGACGGGGAGAGGCTGGCGGCTGCGCCCGGGTATCTGGACGATGATACGGACTTAACCCAGATGACCCATGAGCTTCATTTCAGCTCCATCGGCGAAAGTGCGCTGCAGTGGATCACCGGAGTGTTCTATTCAGAGCTTGAACGTGATTATGGTCAGCTTTTTGTTTACCCGGGGATAGATTCCTACACCGGAACGTCAGTTAATTTCAACGGAGCCGTTTTAAAGGACGTGAGCTATATCTCTGCTCTGACTTATGATATCAGTCAGGTTGCGCTGTTCGGGGAGGTTACCTACGAGCTGTTTGACCGGGTCGGGGTAACGTCAGGTCTGAGATGGTACAGATGGAAGGAAAAAAGGACTTTTCAGTCCGAAACGAACGACGCGGACCCGTCAGTGGGACGTGATAACACCAGATCAGATGGATTCAGTCCCAGGTTCATTATCAGCTACGACCTCTCTGATCAGATTGCCCTGAACGCTCAGGCTTCAAAGGGGTTTCGCTTAGGGGGCGTGAACGATCCCCTTAACGTTGTGCTGTGTCAGGGCCGGGACGTGGAAACTTTCGGGGGTTTTCAGGACTATGAAGATGAAACTCTGTGGAACTATGAAGCCGGGCTTAAAAGTCTGTTCAACAACGGCAGCATCGGACTGAACGCGGCGGTGTTCTACACGGATATTGATAATCTGCAGGTTACCCTGGACGCCGGGTCCTGTTCATCGCGTATTTCCTACAACGTGCCAAGGTCCCACACTCTGGGAACCGAGGTTGAGCTGAGCGCTTACTTAATGGACGCTCTGCAGCTTACTTTTGCGGGCAGCTACGTGGAGGCGGAATTTGACAGCACGGTTCAGGATGCGGACGGCAACGTTCTTGAGGGCATAAGGAAAGGCAACCGCATACCGTCGGTGCCTGACTGGCAGTTCTCCGCGTCCGCCACCTATACCTTGCCGGGACTGCTGAAGGCAGGTGAGAGCTATGTGTCCGCTTTCTGGCAGTTCGTTGGTGATCAGATCACGCAGCCAAAAGATCAGGAAAACGCTCCTTTTCCATCACAGCCCCTGTACACGGGCGTAACGGGGGGCGATTTCAGCTCTGACGAGGACCTGAGGGATTTTCTGGAGCTTGATGCGTACCACCTTGTTAACCTCAGGGCTGGACTTATATACGATGAGGTGGAGTTTGTGCTTTACGTGAACAACGTTACGGACGAGAACGTGAAGCTGTCCCTGGACCGCGAACGCGGCGGAAGAGCCCGCCTTGCCTATCACGTGGGTCAGCCCCGCACTTTTGGCATGACCATGCGCATGTCTTTTTGATGAACTATCTTGATACCGCCATTAAAGCCGCAACGGAGTCGGGAAGAGTTCTGATCGACAGTCTCGGTAAGGTAAGTTCAGTGAGCCTGAAGGCAAAGAACGATCTTGTGACCGAGGTTGATCTCCTGTCTGAAAAGCTGATAGTTGATCTGATAAGGTCCAGCTACCCGGAGCATTCCATACTTGCGGAAGAGAGCGGCAGCCTGGACAGCGCGTCTGAGTACAGATGGCTGATAGACCCGATTGACGGAACTATGAACTATGCTCATACCTATCCGTTCTTTTCCGTGTCCATTGCTCTGGAGTATAAAGGTGAAACAGTTCTTGGCGTGGTCCATGATCCGGTCAAGAAGGAAACCTTCAGCGCCGAGTCCGGAAAGGGAGCGCATCTGAACGGAAAGTCCATAGCTCCCTCAAAGACGGATGGTCTGGAAAGCGCGCTGCTTGCCACGGGTTTTCTGCATACGGATGAAAGGATAGTTGAGGCAAACCTTATACATTTCTGCAATTTTATCCGCAGTGCCCGCGGCGTCCGGAGGGACGGTTCTGCGGCACTTGACCTGTGCTACGTTGCATGTGGCAGGTACGACGGCTTCTGGGAGCTTGGGCTTAATTCCTGGGACACGGCGGCAGGAGCCTTTATTATTAAAGAAGCAGGCGGCAGGGTCACGGACCTTACCGGAGGGGACTTTACAGTTTATAAAGGAGAAATAGTTGCCTCCAACGCACTTATACACGATCAGATGGTCCTGCAGCTGGCTCAGGGTGCATAACCTGGATCATCTTTTGGAAATTATGTAAATACCCAGAATTATAAATCCCCCGCCAAATATCAGTCCGGTATCCAGAGTTGTTCCCAGTATTGCCCAGTCAAGTATCAGTCCGCAGACCGGCACCAGCAGTGAAGAGTACGCCGTCAGGTTCACGTCGGTTGTGCTGAGCAGATAAAACCAGACTGAAAAATTCACGGCGGAAGCCACAATGCCGGTGAACAGTACCGCGTACACCGAGAAGTAGCTCCACTCAACCTTAAAAAATCCCTCCGTGGATACTGAGAGGACAATTAAAAAGATCACCCCTATGAGCTGCTGATAGCCGTTCAGCAACATGGGACTGCTGTTTTTCAGACGGAATTTCACTATTATGTTCCCTACTGCCCATGAAACGGCTCCAAACATTATAAGTATCTCTCCAAAGATTATATCTTTATCCTGCCTGACCAGCGTGTCCCATCCGAGTATGCACATAATACCTGCAAGTCCGGACGCAACTCCCATCCACTGCTGCCGGCTCAGTTTTTCCTTAACGAAAAAATGAAGAAGCAGGCTGGTCCAGACCGGCATTGTGTACAGAACGACGGCGGTTTTTCCAGCGGCTACAAACTGCATTCCGTAGATCAGAAATCCGAACATCGCGGTGGTCTGAAAAATGCCGAGCAGCAGATGGTCCGTTTTAAAAAAACCGGACCACCTGAACGACCCGTCTCTCAGCATTAAAGGCGCAATTACCAGTCCGCCCACGGCGATCCTCAGTGCCACGAACGTAAGAGGCATCATATAGTCAAGAGCCTGTTTCATGAGCACCCATGAATAGCCCCAGGTCACGATCACGAACGTCAGAAGTAGAAGTTTAAAGGAGTTCATTACGGTAGTTTATACAGGTAAAAAAGGGGTGGCAGCCTGTCTTGACAATCTGTTTTTATAATTATAGAATACTTTTCCTGTTTAGGTGTTATTATAACAAGCTAATTTATGTTTCCAGAATATGATTAGATTTGAATTTCAGAGAATCCAGCTAGTTATGGATGTATTTAGGAGAACGCTATGAAGATCGTTGTATATGTAAGTCAGACTCTTGACACTGAGGCCAGAGTATCCGTTTCATCAGGCGGGGACAGTATAAATACCGAGGATGTTAAGTGGATACTTAACCCTTATGATGAATTTGCAGTTGAGGAAGCTCTCAGGACCAGAGAAAAGCTCGGAGGGGAGGTCATAATAGCAACGGCAGGCCCCGCAAGAGCAATTGAAGCCGTAAGGCAGGCGCTGGCAATGGGTGCGGACTCAGGCCTGCATATCAAAGACGAGGGTTTTGCTGAAACGGACAACTACACGCTGGCTAAAGTTGCGGCAAGTGAGATCAAAAAGATTGAAGGCGTGGGCCTTGTGCTGACGGGCATGAAGGTCATAGACGATGAATCCGTGCAGGTTCCTGTTCAGCTGGCCGAGGAACTTGGCATCTCTCACGTGTCTCTCGTCAGTAAGGTGACGGACATCAGTGAGACTAAACTGGTTTGTCAGAAAGAGATAGACGGCGGCGCCGAGGTGGTGGAAGTTTCCCTGCCGGCCCTGATTACCTGTCCTGACGCCATGAACGAGCCCAGGTACGCTTCACTGCCGGGCATTATGAAAGCCAAGAAAAAGCCGGTAAAAGAGGTGTCTCTGGATGAAATAGACTTTGATGGTCTGGGCATTTCAAGGGACGCTGTGGGAAAAAGCGGCTCTAAGGTGAAAACGGTAAAAATTGAAATCCCTGAAATCTCCAGAAAGCTGAAGATCATAAAGGGTTCTGATGATACCACAGTTAAGGGTGAGGAGATCTCTCAGTCGGTACAGGAACTCGTTAAACTTCTCAGGGATGACGCAAAGGTTATATGATTTGTATTTTACTATGATTTGGAGGGCTTACTGATGAGCAATGAAATATGGGTAGTTGCAGATATGAAAATAGACGGGAGCATAAGAAAGGTATCTTTTGAAGTTCTTTCCGAAGCCAGAAGATCAATGCAGGCAAAGCTCGGCGGCGTGGTCTGTGGAGTTTTAATGGGCGATGGCGTAACGGACAAAGCCGGGGAACTGGCAAAATACGGCGCTGATAAGGTTTACGTGGTTGATAACCCGAATTTAAAGGACTTTGTTCCCGACGGTTACGTAAAGGCACTTTCGGAGCTTATTAACAAGCACCAGCCTCAGATCGTTCTGGCGGGGAACACCGCGTTTACGGAGGATTACGTTCCAAGGGTTGCGGCGAGAACGGGGTCAGGTCTTGCAATGGAAGCAATAGAAGTAGGTCTTACGGAGGACAACAGGCTCAGGGTCAAAAGGTACTCACATTCCAGTAAGGCGATCTCCGAGGTTGAGTTCCATTCCGGTAACGTGATGATGGCAACGATAAGACCGAACACTTACAAAGAGGAGGAGGCTTCTTCGTCTCCTGAGGTCGTTTCAGAGCAGGTGGATATAAGTGATGCCGATATAAAGACCAAAGTCGTTGAACTCAAGACGAAAATGTCTGACAGACCGGAGCTTACCGAAGCTCAGAGGGTGGTGTCCGGGGGAAGGGGACTGGGAAGCGAGGAGAACTTTAAACATATCTACGAACTTGCCGACGTTCTTGGCGCCGCGGCGGGCGCAACGAGAGCGGCAGTGGACGCGGGCTACTGTCCCTATGACATGCAGGTTGGGCAGACGGGTAAGGCCGTTTCACCCGAACTGTACTTTGCAGTTGCAATATCAGGCGCCGTTCAGCATTTCTCAGGCATGGGAACCTCAAAGGTGATAGTTTCAATAAACAAGGACCCTGAAACGCCGATCTTTCAGAAATCCGATTACGGCATATGTGGCGACCTTTTTGAAGTGCTGCCCGTGCTGACCGAGGAACTAAAAGGTGCACTGGCTGAAGGGTAGTGCGGCTGATCAGAAGTGAGTCTTAAAACCTGAAAGTTTTTCCTGTATCAGATCCTTTATCAGGTTATGTCCGTTACCTTGATTTCGGATATCTCGTTTCCAAGGAACTTACCTGAAATATCAATAAAGGTTTCAGAGGTGTCGGTCAGATAGAAATCTCTTATCGTTTCTTTTTTCCCGGAGCCACTGAGCCCGTCTGATGTTACTATCCTGAGCAGTTCATTTGCCGTCTCTTCAGCCGAGTCTATAAGCGTAACTTCCTGCCCGACCACTTTTTTTATAGCGTTTTTCAGCAGGGGATAGTGCGTGCATCCGAGTATCAGAACGTCAATTCCCCGGAGGACCATATCGCTCAGGTATTTCTGTGCTACCTGCAGTAAAATATCACTGTCGTGCCACCCTTCCTCTGCAAAAGGGACGAACAGGGGACAGGGCGTCTGGAATATTTCAAGGTCGCTGTTTATACTGAGCAGGGCTTTTCTGTATGCTCCGCTTCTGATCGTTGACTGAGTGCCGATCACGCCCACTTTTCCGGCCGATGTGACCCG
>CAZUNK010000099.1:0-2930 GCA_964622285.1 uncultured Spirochaetia bacterium | reverse complement strand
CCTGAACTGACCAACAAGGGAAAAGATCACATGGTTGCCTGTCATTACGCATGAATGAGTGAATAATATGTTTCCCTTGCTACACTTATAATCAGAAGTGGATGTTTCCATTAGGCAAGGATTTTCATTCCTGCATTTTCTTTTCTGTTCGTACTTGTTCTAATTCATTCTGTAAAATTTTCAATTTCTTTACATAGATGTCATAACCTAAATACTGATATTCAAAATCATTTTTTAGCTTATTTATATCTTGTTTAATAATATTCTCGTCTCTAACTAATTCTAAGGTTTTTTCTAATACAATGGGCTTTTCAGCGTCCTTCACAATAATTTGTTCTTTAACCGGTTGCCCATGGTATTTATCATCTTCAGGCCCTTTATTTGCTAACCACAAAATTCCCAGAATTATGAGCGTTATTATTATAGCTATTACCCATCCAGGTCCATTGATTTCGCTCCGGTCAAATATAAACCTTCCATGAACGTCGTCGTGACAGTCCCTGCATAAAGTAATCAGATTGTCTTTATCGTAAAATTCACTAAAAGGTAAATCTTTGGCGGGTATTATATGATGACAATGTAAGACAGAATTATCCTCTCCGCATGCCATACATTTGTACCCATCTCTTCTGTATACCGACTTTCTGACCACGTTCCACTTCTCGTCAGCATATAAACTATTCAGAACACGATACATTTTTTCGCTCATTGCTACTTAACATTTACCAGAATTTCTTTGCAGATCATCCAGATATTTGTATTCCTTAACACAATGAAAATGAAGATTGTCTAAATTAACAGGTTTTTCTCATTTTTCTCTATTCTCATCTTTCACTATCATTCCTTTTTCTCTTTACTCCAGTTTGCTAATTTATTAACATACGGTCAACACATACTTCTTTCAGCTAATTTGCAACAGTTTTCATTGCCGTCAGCAACTTGAACGATAGATTTTTTCTGTTCAGCCCGTATAATCAAATCCTGTAGTTTAATCTTGTAATAGCAGTTATGTATGTTATATTGAACGATTTAAAATATTTACTGTAAAAATGTTAATAAAAGTTGATCATATAACTGATAAGGGGCTGCAGATAAAAGTTCAGAAGGGTGCCAGCTGGGTTACGAACATTCCGGAGATAGTTAATGGAACCCTGGAGCTGAACTTGAACAAGGAGATTGAGATAGACTGTACCGTAACCAAGGTACTGAAGGATATAAAAATAAATGGTCTGATGCGGTTTGGCATACAGACTGTGTGCTATAAATGTTTAAAAGAGGTGGAGTTGGACCTGCATACGGATATAGAGTTGATACTGACCCCGAAAGATGAGTTCAAAGATGATCAGACAGATATCGGACATGACTGTTATGAAGGAGAGTCAGTGGACCTGTCAGACTACTTCAGAGAGCAGGTTGCTATTAACCTGCCTTCAAGGGTAGCATGCAAAAAAACGTGTAAAGGACTGTGCTGCGAATGCGGAGCGGATCTTAACGTTGGAAAATGCAGTTGTAAGAAAGGTCTTCAGAACTCTGCTTTCATGGCATTAAAAGATATTAAAATCAGCGATAATTCCAGGAGAATGTAAAATGGCGCTGCCGAAAAGAAAAAAATCAAAATCAAAATCAAGAAAGAGAAGAACGCACTATAAAGCAAGAGTTCCAGGTCAGTCTCTTTGCCCAAGCTGCGGTGAGAAAAGAGCTCCCCACAGAGCGTGTCCACACTGTGGTTTCTACAAAGGTAGAATGCACATAAAGGAACAACAGGTGGAGAGTACGGAAGAAACTGAACAACCACAGACGTAATAACATGAGAGCTTTTGTTTTTCCAGGTCAGGGATCGCAGTACATTGGAATGGGTGCTGAGTTTTACGCGCAGTTTTCAGTTGCTAAAACTGTTTTTGAAGAAGCAAATGACGTACTGGACTTTGATCTTGCAAAGATGTGTCTGGAAGGGGAACTGGCTGAACTGAGCTTAACTGCTAACGCGCAGCCGGCAATTCTCAGCACAAGCGTTGCAGCTTTAAAAGTACTGGAACAGGAAACAGATATTGCTCCGGATTTTGTTGCGGGGCACAGCCTGGGCGAATATTCAGCCCTGGTGGCCTCTGGCGCGCTGAGCTTTAAAGACGCCGTTCATACAGTCAGAAAGCGTGGTGAATTTATGCAAAATGCCGTTCCAGTGGGAGTAGGATCAATGGTGGCCGTTATAGGACTTCCTGCAGATGTGGTGGAAAACCTCTGTCAGGAGGCGGCGTCTCAGGACAGCGTCGTGAGCTGCGCAAATTACAATTCCCCACAGCAGATCGTTATATCAGGTCATAAGGAAGCGGTTCAGAAGGTTTCTGAAATGTTAAAGAAAGCAGGTGCAAAAAGGACGGTTCCTCTGACGGTAAGTGCTCCTTTTCACTCAAGTTTAATGGAGCAGGCGGCGGAAAATCTCTCAGAGGTTCTAAGCGAGGTTCATATAAATGACCTTAAAACGCCCGTTGTAACCAACGTGGAAGCAGTGGCTAACAAGGACAGCAGCAGAGTAAAGGATCTGCTTGTGCAACAGGTCGTAAAGCCGGTGCGGTGGTCTGAATCAATGGAACATCTGTACGCTGCGAAGGTCACGGATTTTGTAGAGGTGGGACCAGGTAACGTGTTAACCCGACTGATTAAAAGAACTTTAAAGGGAGTAAATCTGGCTAATTTTGAAAATACAGCCCAGCTGAGTCAGATTAAAGCAGATGAAATTTGATAACAAGGTCGCATTGATAACGGGAGCGTCCAGGGGAATTGGAAGAAAAGTTGCAATAGACCTGGCTTCCAAAGGGGCTGTGATTATTTTAAACTATGCAAAAAGTGAGCAGCAGGCGGAGCAGACTGCAGAAGAGATAAAAAGTAACGGCGGAAAGGTCGTTCTGTCCAGATTTGACGTTGGCAGTTAC
>CAZUNK010000098.1:0-7142 GCA_964622285.1 uncultured Spirochaetia bacterium | reverse complement strand
TGGAAGTATTAAAAACGACTTGAAGATATGGGACAGAGTTTATAAGTGTGATAGTTGTAACTACTGGATAGATAGAGATATAAACGCAGCAATAAATGTTCGTGATAGAGGTGGAAACCTTTATGTCGGGTGGGAATAAGGAGCTATTAGTTCTCCTGGCTTGTGCAGCGAACTCAAATAATAGCACGCAGAACAGTAATAGATTGTTTGTCAAACAATCTTTATAATTCCCTTTTTATTCTATACCTAATTTTGATCTTAAATTCTCATCCAACGGGGTGTTCTTATTCCAATAATCAAGTTTTATGGACCTGTGTCTGGTTGCTTTTGTTACAAGTTGCTTGGACCCTGGACCAAAACCACTTTTATATGACTCTGTCCATGAGTTAATGGTATGGGGAAATTCTCCGCTGAAAACAACCGTTACTTCTCTTTCTCCCTTACCATAAGTTACCGAATATTTCGTTTCATCTTTGTTCAGTTTTACGAGAGACGCCTCGGCTTTAACGGGTTTTATTTCCTGATGTTTCAACCGGGAAAATATAAGGCTTGGGATTATACTGATCTTTCCAACGGGAAGCCTTTCTGGGTTTAATCTTGCCTTTGTGTATATCTCGTCCTCAAGGAACGTTTTTTCAATTAAGTACTGCCTGTCGCCATCGGTTTCAAAGTAAGATAAAGACTGAACATTGTAACCGTTTGTACCGAGGTTGAGCTGTGAGAACGTGTTTCCACACCACTCCTGTGAAGAAGAGGTCATTTTTAATGTGTTGGGATAGCTCTCGTACTTAACTGGAGTAAATATGGATTCCATAATGGAGTATCTGTACACGCCCGTATTGAATTTTTTGACCAGATTTAACTTCAGTATTTTTACTGAATCATCTTTGTTAGCAGCGGGATTGTCCAGCTTGACCTGTTTTGATCTTGAAAAATCTTCCGTGACGAAGATAAGCACGGCGTATCCATCGTGCTTTTCTCCATATCTTGCCTGCTCAAGTTTATATGAAGTTATTTCAGCTTTACCTGAATACCAGTAGTTTTTAAACTGCTCCGTTTCGTATGGCAGAGGCTTGCCAAAAGCGTTCATGCCGCTGCATAGAAGTGAAATATAAAGTAGTGAAAAAATAAGCGTCTTCATGTTTTATAATGTCTTTATATTAACAGAATATCTGGCATTAGCCTTTGACATGTGTGAGTAGGGGTATCAGTCATTATCTTCATTACCTGACGGCAGTTCAAGAAGCGGAACCGATTGCACGGCATTACCAGCTATGCCTTTTATTGAACCGTACATATTGATTGTATTAGATAATACCTTCTCAATCTGTTTTTCTCTTTTTTTCCATATAGAGTTCATTGATCTTTTCTCAGCATCCAGGTCCGTTTTCATCTGAGAAAATCCTTCAACAATGCCTTCAACTTGAAGTTTAAACTCATTGCTCGTTAAAAAGCTGTACAGCAGTCCCATTTTATCTCCTTTGTTCTGCTGTACGGCAATAGCATTGCTGACTTTGATGATAGATTCACGCAGAACATAGCAAAGTCCTTTGAATTCGGTGAATGAACATATCCATATGCCTTCTTTTTGTCCAAGATGTTCCATATCTGCCGGCATGGCCTCGGTCACAAGTACTCCAATATCGGCCTTTTGCTCTCGTATATCTGATTTGAACTTCTCTATCCAGCTTGGCTGAAAGTTCTTGGTACGCTTACTTTCATAGTAGATAGTTCCGCAGTTTTGCCCTGAGGCATTATGTATGGTTTGTAAACAATCTGCCCCACTTCTGCCTTTTTTAACTCTTTCAACTTTATCTAACGGAAACTTATCTGACAGCCATTCTATAATCGCGAGTTCCTGCACTTCACCCTGAAGCTGACTTGATCCTTGCTCAGCCTTTCTTTGTGCTTCTTTTAGCTTTTCATTTAGTTGATTGATGATCTGATCTCTCTCTGACATTTGAAGTTTTATTTTATCTTCCTCAGATTTTTTAATTTTTTCTCTTTCTTTGGACAGTTCTTTGCTCAGTTTCTGTTCGGATTCAAGTTCAATTTCTCCTCTGAGTTCATCCTTTTCACGTTTTAGTCGCTCAATTTCCGCTTTTGATCTGTTGAGTTCCTTTACCTGATCAGTTTTCAGACTTAATTCATCTTCTAAAGATTGAATTCTATCTGACTGTTCTTTTTCAACTTTTTTTCTCAAAGAAGTTTCAAGTTTTGATTTTTCCTGTTCAACGCCTTGCTGGATGCCTTCTTTTATCTTTTTTTGATATTCCTGCTTTTCCCTTTCAATTTCTTCAATTTCTTCTTCAAGCTTCTGCTCGTGTTCTTTTATTTTTTCTTGTTCTTCAGCAAGCTGGTCTTTGTATTTTTTGCTGAGCTCTTCGTCCAGTTGATGATACAGAATGTCATTAACATCAATTGTGTGTCCACATTCAGGACATTTGATCGTGTTTGGGCTGTTGTTCATAAACCCTCCTTTTGATGTGTTGAGCCGGCCTAATATGACCAAGCAAGTACGTGTTAATTATAGTCAGAACAAGCGCTGAATCAAAGTTTCAGTGGATGATATTGTCACAGGTCCACTTCATGCAATATGTCAGATTCAATCTTTGACAAGATCAGCCGCCGTTCGGCTGTTAAGTCTGTTAACAACTGATGATACAAGGTCAATAGTGTTATCCAGATCAGTTCTTTTCACTATGGAGTTGTGACTGTGTATGTGACGGGTTGGAACTCCTATCACGACCGTGGGGACCCCGTGCTTGTGAACATGTATTATGGAACCATCTGTGGCACCGCCTTCCATTGCGTTGAACTGCAGTGGGATTTTCTTCTTTTTTGCAGTGTCTATTACTAGGTCTCTGAGCTTTAAATTCGGGATCATACGTGAATCATACATTAAAATGGAAGGACCTTTCCCAAGTTTTGTGGATGAATCCTCCGGTTTTATACCGGGCACGTCCCCGGCAATATCTGATTCAAGTACGATGGCCACGTCCGGGTCCACAAGCTCAACGCTTGTTGTTGCTCCTCTTACTCCAACTTCCTCCTGGACCGTGGCGGCACCGTATACAGCGTTTGGAGTTTTCTGCTTTCTGGCTCTTTCCAGTACCGACAGAAGAACCGCACAACCGATCCTGTCGTCAAAAGCCTTTGCCATATAGGTTTTTGGGACTGCAAGCCTTGTAAATTCGCTGTATGGAGTTACAGGGTCACCTATTCTGACCCCGGCTTTTTCCACTTCCTTGTTTGAAACTGCACCAATGTCTATGTACATGCTTTTTCTGACAACCGTTTTTGTTCTCTCTTCATGGGAGATCAGGTGAGGGGGCGTTGCACCAATAACTCCTGTTACGTCTCCTTTGCTGGTTTTTATCTTGACCTTCTGGGCCAGCAGGACCTGATCCCACCATCCGCCAAGAGTTGTAAACCTGATATAGCCCTCGCTGCTGATATGCTTGACCATGAACCCTATCTCGTCCATGTGGCTGGCAAGCATGACCTTTGGACCGTTAGCAGAACCTGAAACTTTGCAGATAAGGCTGCCCATGTTGTCTCTGGTCACCTCTCCCAGGTTCTTCAGCTTTATTTCAAGGACTTTTCTTATCTCATTTTCGTAGCCGGTAGCTCCGTCTGCTTCCGTTAGTTCTTTCAGTAGTTTTTCCATTCTGTCCATTTGGGTATTAGCTCCTTTTAGCATTAGTTTACCAAGTGAATTTGAAAATGTATAAAAATACCGTGCGTAGTGCTATTATAGTTCAAGATCAATCAGCTTTGAGGAGAAAGTGAACAAATGGTTGAAACCAGAACGATCGAAATTTCAACGAACGGCGACTGCGATGTGCTGGATATAACAGGGCCAGTGGAAAAAGCAGTACATGGGTCGTCCATCAGTTCGGGAATTGTCACGGTGTTTGCCAGAGGTTCTACCGCGGGCGTTACCACGATAGAATATGAAAGCGGCTCGGTAGAGGACCTGAAGGAGATGTTCTCAAAAGTAGTGCCGCAGGACGGTTTTTATGCCCATAACGCAAGATGGGGAGATGGGAATGGGCACTCTCACATAAGGGCGTCCCTGCTCGGACCTTCTCTTTCCATTCCCTTTCAGTCTTCAAAGTTGATCATTGGAACATGGCAGCAGATCGTATTTGTTGACTTTGACAACAGACCACGAAGCAGAGAGGTCATCGTTCAGATAGTGGGTGAAGAATAGCTTCTTCAGCCCATTAAACGAACTTGATCGAAAAGTGCTTTTTAAGCCTTACGTTAAGGCTGACGATGAGCGGCGTGATAGCCTCTATCATAGGTGATACCGACAGCGGACCGGCATCAAGCACTCTTAGATGCTTCATCTCCTCGGTGAGTTTTCTTACAACTTCCTTGGCATCTTCGTCATCGCCGCATATGACCACGTCGTAATCCATGTCCTCGTCAATATTGGCCAGTTCCTTTGCTGGTAAATTATGATAAGCGGACACAAGCCTTGCCGTTTTTGGCAGGACTGACATTATCTCATCGGCAGACGATCCCTGGGAAGGCGGGTCGTAAAGGAACGTCTTTCCTTCTTTTTTCATTGATACAACGGGGGTTACGACTATCTGATCTGATATGCTGTCTCCGCATCCCTGTATTGTGGCAGCGGCGTACTCAGGAGGAATACTTATTATTATTACCTCTGAGTTTTTTGCGGCTTCAGCGTTCGGCATGCCGTGTATTTTTGGTTCAATTCCAAGGGACTTCAGTTTTTCTATGTAACCAGCGGCTATTCCCTGGGCTTTTTCCTCGCTTCTTGACCCTATGTATATTTCGTGTCCTAGTTTTGACCACCTAAGCACGAGTCCTTCGGCTATATCGCCGGTTCCACCAAGTAGTGATATCTTCATTTTGCTCCTCCTGAACGTTTCAATGAAATTATTTTAACAAAATATTGATTTGAGTAAAGGTGTGTTCATTAAATGCTGAGATGATAAGGGTTGCCATCGTGCTTTTGTATCTGAAGTCAATACATCTCTATCTGGCTTTGTTCTTTAGCGTCTTTGACAGCTCTACTGTCTCTTTGACCATAGAACTTAGCAGGTCCAGTCCTCCCTGCCAGAAATCAGGGTCTTTTATGTTCACGCCTACTTTTTCAATGACTTTATACGGGGGCTCACTTCCACCGGTTGACAGCATGTCCAGGTATTTTGGAACGAAAGCTCTTCCCTCGTGCAGGTATTTCTGATAAAGAGCAAGAACCAGCAGTTCACCGAACGAATAGGCGTAGCAGTAAAAAGGGGAATGGATGAAATGAGGTATGTACATCCACCAGATATTGTAATTATCCGTAAGTTCAACTGAGCTGCCGAACATGGCTCTGTTTGCCTGCATCCACAGTTTGCTGATCTTTTCTTTTGTGAGCTCTCCCTCCCTGCGTCTTTTAGTATGAAGAGATTCTTCAAATCTGGTCATCACCACCTGTCTGAAGACCGTGGCGAAAGCATCTTCAAGTTTTCCGCACATAAGAGATAGTTTTGCCTTTTTGCTTTTTTCTGTTTTTATCAACTTGTCAAAAACAAGCATCTCGGCAAAAACGCTTGCAGTTTCTGCCGTGGTGAGCGGGGTATCTGACTGGAAGTAGCCCTGTTTTCTTGAAAGGTACTGATGAATGCCGTGTCCCAGTTCATGGGCCACTGTCATTACGTCCCTCATCTTTCCGGAGTAGTTAACGAGCACGTATGGGTGAACGCTGGGAACGCAGCTGTGACTGAACGCGCCGCCTCTTTTACCTTCTCTCAGCTCTGCGTCTATCCAGTTTTTGTCAAAGAACATTTTTGCTACCTGTGCCATCTTCGGAGAAAAATCCCCGAAGGCTTCCAGTATGATCTTTTTTGCTTCACTGTACTTTATGGTCCTGTCCTTGGCTGCGATGGGAGCGTACCTGTCGTAGTCGTACATTTTGCTGAGATTGAGAAGTTTTTTCTTCAGACCGTAGTACTCCTTAACTGTTCTGTAGTTCTTTACGCACGACCGCAGAAGCGTGCTGACGGTCTCTTCGTCAATTTCGTTGTTAAGGTTCCTGTGCGCCATTATGTGGGGGTAGGAGCGCAGACGGTCGTTGATCGAATGGTCGTTCAGTAAAGTATTGAATATATAGGTTATAACATGAGAGTTTTCCTCAAGCCCTTTTGTAAGGCTTACAGAGGCGGCTTTTCTTACCTTTCTCTCAGGGTGGTACAGAAGTGAGAGGACCTCCGTCTGCGTGAGGCTCTGGACCTTCCCGTTTGATCTTATCTTGAACTCAAGGTTGTTTATTACTTCGTCAAACAGCCGGCAGAACGCCGCTGAGCCAGTATTGGTTTTTTCTGCAAGGATCTTTTCCTCAGGCTCTGAAAGTGAGTGTGGCTTGTACTTTCTGTAATGCCTTAGAAAATGTGCGTAAGGTGAAAGTTTTTTGTCTCTGAGCATCTTCCCTGCAGTTCTTTCAGGGAGTTTGATCCATTCAAGTTGAAAAAAGATCAGTTTTTTCTTAATACCGGTGACCTTTTCCTGTATGTACTGCAGAAAGGCGCCGTATTTAGAGCTGTTCGTATCACCTGCAAAAAGCAGATGAGCGTAGGACAGCAGCTTACCTGTGGATTCTGATATTTGCTCCAGTTCCCTGACTGCTCTCAGCAGCGTCTGCGGGCTTAGTTTGGCAGAGCGTATTTTGTTTCTGTACTTTTTTTCAAACCGCTCGGCGCTTTTCTGGACCTTTTTTATATCGCGTTCTATGCCGGGGTCGCCTATCCCTTTGTAAAGATCTCTTAAGTTCCATCTTATTCCCTCTGCCCCGGTTTTTGTTCTCTGGTTTCTGCTCATTCAGATTCTCCGGTTTTTACTCTTTTTCCATCTTCTCTAGTTCATCTTTGACTATACGGTTTATCACTTTACCGTCCGCCTTTCCTTTAAGCTGGGACATGACCGCTTTCATTACTGCTCCCAGGTCCTTCAGCCCGCCTGCTCCAACTTCTGAGATCACCTCAAGGGATTTAGCGGTTATTTCTTCTTCGGACAGTTGCTGGGGCATGTATTTCATCAGTATATCCACCTCCATTCCTTCCGTTTCCGCTGCGTCTTTCCTGCCGACTTTTATGTACTCCTGTTCTGCCTCTCTTCGTTTT
>CAZUNK010000097.1:0-1715 GCA_964622285.1 uncultured Spirochaetia bacterium | reverse complement strand
CTTCTTTATCGTTCATAAAGGGATAGAACAACCCCATTGCGTTGGAACCCCCTCCGACGCAGGCGGCAAGAAGGTCCGGAAGCCTGCCCTCCGTTTCCATGATCTGTTTTCTGACTTCCCTTCCTATAACCGACTGGAAATCCCTTACCATCATGGGATATGGATGAGGACCCGCAACGCTTCCAATTATATAGAAAGTATTTCTGACGTTCGTCACCCAGTCCCTCATAGCCTCGTTCATTGCATCTTTCAATGTTTTTGAGCCGGAGGTAACGGGATGTACTTCAGCTCCAAGCAGCCTCATGCGGAAAACGTTTATCTCCTGCCTTTTTATATCCTCTTCGCCCATGTAAACCACGCACTTTTTATTGAACAGGGCGGAAACGGTCGCAGTTGCCACTCCATGCTGCCCCGCGCCCGTCTCGGCTATTATTCTGTTTTTTTTCATCTTATCTGCCAGGAGCACCTGTCCGATAGTGTTATTTATTTTGTGTGCTCCCGTGTGACAGATATCCTCGCGCTTCAGATAGATCTTGGCTCCGCCAAGTTCCTCGGTCATTCTCTCTGCAAAGTAAAGCGGGGTCGGACGACCGACATACCGTTTTAAATAATAGTCCGTCTGCTTTTGAAAATCAGCGTCCGCGCTCATCTGCGCGTAAGCGGTTTCAAGTTCCGTAAGGGCGGGGATAAGAATTTCAGAGACGTACCTTCCTCCGAACTTACCAAAATGCCCTTTATCGTCCGGCAAAGCTGTGTCAGCCTGCATTTTTCACCATCTCTATAAAATTTTTCATCTTTATGTGATCTTTTTTACCCGGCAGCTTTTCCACCCCTGATGCAACGTCAACTGCATAGGGTCTTATCCGTGCTATGGCGTCTTTAACGTTTTCAGGGCTCAGTCCACCGGAGAGAATAACGTATCTTTTTTCAAACGGCAGGCCCTGTATAAGGTCCCAGTTAAAAGCTCTTCCAGTGCCGCCGTAATGATCTTTATCGTAGTTATCAAACAACACGTAGGGGGTGTCATACCCGCTGATCTCATTGCAGCTTTCCCTGTTCTTAATTCTTATGGCCTTTATGTAAGGTCTGTTCAGCTTTTTACAGTAAGATGAACTTTCGTCTCCGCTCAGCTGTACCAGGTCCAGCGATGCCCTGTCGGCAATTTCATTTACAAGTTCACTGTCTTCATTGACAAACACCCCAACTTTTTTTACGAACGGAGGAACGGACATGGAGATCTCATAAGCATCTTCAACGGTTACGCAGCGAGGGCTCTGCTTATAAAAGATAAAGCCCAGGGCACTGGCTCCACAGGCGGCGGCGGCAGCAGCGTCCTCTGCATTTGTAATTCCACAAACCTTAACCTTTATCATTATCTCCACGCGCTCAGCAGACCATCAACTGAGAGAACTATAGTACAGAAAGTATATAATAGAGAGAGAATAATGCGAGACTGTAACGGCCTGTTTTACACAACAACTCCAGATACAAAACTGACAGATTATGTTATATTATCAATAAATATAAAGGCTGATATGGAAGTAAATTTAAATTTCTGATGATCTTTTCCGATCATTTTATGAACGCGGCAGCATCGCTCTTTATATTAAGGACCTTTAATATACTGAAAACTAATAACGCACTATGAACCTTTTAAGCTCCTTACTCATCTCCCTTAAAGCACTGAAAGCAAACAAGGTCAGATCCCTTTTAAC
>CAZUNK010000096.1:0-3004 GCA_964622285.1 uncultured Spirochaetia bacterium | reverse complement strand
CTTATATGGTGGTCTTTCTTTAGCAAAATGGGTATTTGGAGGAATAGCAATTCCAGTAATTGCAATCGCTTTAAAACTGTGGCTTTCTTAGTTAATAAGAAAACCAAAGAAAAGTTACATATTTTAAGTAAACTATACTATTGAATACCCACACCTTGTAGACTTAAAGATACGCAATAAACACAAAAGAAAAGATTGTAAAGGGGAAGAAATAGGTTTTTGGCACTATTGTATATTATCCCCTTATTTTTTTCTCAACTGCACAGATCTATTATAAGCCTGTTCAGCAGGTTGTATTTGTTCTGGCTGTAGGATTTAAGTTCAGTATCAACCCTGCTTAATTTCTTGATCATTTCCGAAAGGGCTTTGATGCTGAAGTTTCTCGCGTCTTTTTTTATATAGTAGACGGCACCTTTTGAGATTTTCATTTTTTTCATAATATCAAGGTCACTCTTGTTCTGATCAATAAGTTCTTTTGCCTGCCATATTTGGCTGATCCGCCGGGAAAGAGTTATTGTTATTACCAGAGGTTCAGTTCCCTGATTTTCAAGACTTTTAAGGGTTTTAACGGCAGGTTTAAGCTGCCTGGCCAGAACGGCGTTCATCAAAGTAAAAATATTTTCATTGTCCCTTTTCAGTATGAAGTCCTCTACATCCTTTTCATCAATTGATCTTTTCTCTCCGAAGTAATTTAAAAGTTTAATGAGTTCGTTACTGATCATAGTAAAGTCATCACCTATGAGTTTGTGAATTTCAGAACATGCTTTCCTTGAGATGTTCAGTCCAAGCATCTCGGCTTCTTTCTGTATTCTGTTTTCAACCATGCTGATCTTGCTGAAGTCCTTTATTGACAGGTTAGGATTTGTTTTCAGCTTTGGCTTGGTTGTTTCCCTGGAAATAAGGATAAGCAGCGAGTCAGGGGAGGGATGGTTTATGTAAGTATTTAACTTTGCAATGTCATCTGATTTAAGTGCCTCGGCGCTTCTGGCAACCAGTAATTTTTTCCCTCCGTACATTGGGATTATGTTTGCAGTCTCGATCACTTTTTCCACCGGGTCGGTATCAAGATGGAAAACCATGTAGCTGGTTTCGGAATTTTCAATGGACGCCGTTTCTCTGATCTTCTCTATTTCCCTGTCAATAAGCAGGGACTGCTTTCCCTGAAACAGCGTGACCGGAGATATTTTATCAGTTTTTGTCATTTTGCTTGCTTGTCGGAGTTGTTAAAAGAAGAATTATAAACTATTTTAATTCAACGTGAAGGGTCAATGAAGGAACCATCAAAAATAGGATACCAGTATCTGGGTTTTCAGAGTTATAACCGCTCAGTTCAGCTTCAGGACGGTCTTCAGGGTCTTTTAATCAGAGAAGAAAGCCATTACGGGGGATTTGTGCTTTTCTTATATCATGAACCGGTCATAACTCTTGGAAGGTACTCCGATCATTCCCATGTTCTGACTGATGATGCCAGGCTCAAGGATCTGGGCATGTCTTTACAACGCTCTGACCGAGGCGGGGACGTTACCTATCATGAGCCGGGGCAGATAGTGATCTATCCGGTAATTGATCTCAGAAGATTCGGATTAAAGCTGAAAGATTACGTCTTTTTGCTTGAGAGGGTGGTGATGGAATTTTTAAAGCAGCTGGGGATCCGGTCAGAAAGGATGCAGGGCAGGCCCGGCGTGTGGGTTGAGGGAAATAAGATAGCATCGCTTGGTATCAGCGTTAAAAATCACTGCACTAAGCATGGAGTTGCTATAAATATAAACAACGACCTGAGGGGTTTTGGTCTTATCAACCCCTGCGGCTATGAAGGGGTAGGGGTGGTCTCCGTTAAGCGTCTTTTGAAAAGAGAAGTTGATCTGAAGGAGTGTAGCTACCTTATTTTAAGCATTTTTTCTGATATGCTGGGAGCCAGCGTGGAACAGATTGATACTGAAAGGCTTGTGTCTTCAAGTTTGAGTAAGGAAAGCTGATGGTAAACAGGACTGTGGTTCATTTATCACGCCAGACTTCATCGTGACTTAAAGCTGTCATGGGATCAAAAGTTCTTTCACGGTCGGAAGCAAGACCTTCAAGAAGTGTATCTTCATAAACTTCTACAGATTCACGGAGCATATTTCTTGCCATGAGTGAGACGGACACCCCTTCGCTTTGAGCAATCTTCTCTATTGCTTCAAAAAGCGGCTTTTCCAGAACAAGGGTTATTTTCTTTGGCATGTTTGACCTCTGGTTTTAAAGTGTATCTTAAGTGATATTCCTGTGAAGATTTATTCTGCCTAGTAACCAAATATCCTCCGAATTGATCTTATCAGCGCTCTTCGTACCGTCCCTCTCCAGAAAAGTTTTTTAGTTGATGGGTTTGAATTTCTATGATACAAGTCTGGATGTACCAGATCAAGCATCGGTTTCTCTGAAGGTGTGCATGGCAGATTGACTTCATGAACTTTGTTTTTATGAACATAAAGAATTATGTTCTGTTTATAATGAAGGCGTATTTTCTGATCATTCCATATTTCCGGTCTGACAATGTCAAACGCAGCGAATCCCTGTTTTTTAAATAACTCTGCCCAGTAACTTTGCCACTGCTCATTCAAGTGGTTCGTTCCCCCCTGGAACGGGGTCGCCGCTGAAAAAAGCACCATATCAGACAGGTCTGTAAGGTAGTCTATGAAACTTTCGGCCCGTTCCGGAGGAAGGTGCTCAGCAACCTCCAGACTGATTGCAATATCAAATTTCTCACTTAACCTGGGAAACGTTGTTGATAGATCGGCCTCAATAAAATCTTCATCGGGGATCATAAGAAAACTGCGATCAACCCATTGTCCATCAATTCCTTTTATGTTCTCCAGTTTTTCCTGCTCTTTCAGAACGTTGAGCCATGTCCCGCTTCCACAGCCAACGTCTACTGCGGAGTTCAGTGTGCATTTTAATTTTTTTACTAAAGAAGAAAGAACCTGTTCAGCTGAATAAACGTTTGATTGTTCAGCCAGAGATCTGTAGT
>CAZUNK010000095.1:0-6502 GCA_964622285.1 uncultured Spirochaetia bacterium | reverse complement strand
ATGGTATTCTTGTTATAGGGTTGCCACATTTTAGTCGTTATCCATATATTATCAAACGTCCACATGTGATAGATTGGATAAAAAAACAACTTTCTCCACTAAATATTTAATCCCGTCTGATTTTTAAAGTAAGCATCAACTATCATGCCTATTATTCTAAGTCGTTCAATATAATAAGCAACAAAAGAATCAAGACCACTTCGCTTAACTTACCCCTAATTCCTTCAGCCGTGATAAAGCAAGTTTTACCCCGTCTTTTGAATATTCTCCCATAAGAGCAAACTGCATTAAGTTCCGTTTGGTCAGATATTTACTGCGGTAGCTTATATGAATACCTTGATATTCCAGATTCTTATCCAGTGTCAATACATTGTATTTTTACTCAATCAAACGTTTCAAATTAGGAAAGTTTGACAAAAAACACCCCTATATGACAATAGTTGAGTCAAATTGAAAGGAACCCTATTCTGCCGGGTCTCCTGAATACAAAACCTGATGGGGAAAATAAGGAGAAAATCCAATCTCTGGACATAGTTCGCAAATATCAACCAATGTTTTTTCCCTTTACTACATTGGAGTCCTCAAAAAATATGCTGTCTTTAGTGGTAGGGCTAGAAGGAAAGAGTTTTGGTACTTCAGCTTGTTTTATTTTCTTATTTATGGGATAACTCTGATTATAGATAGAATGGTGTTTATTAACATTACTGTTTTAGACACGGGACCGTTAACAGGTCTTTATTACCTTGCAACCCTAGTTCCATCTTTTGCTGTTTCATTCCGACGACTTCATGACACAGGCCGAAGTGGTTGGTGGTATCTTTTGCTTTTACCTATCTCAATTGTCGCTGGATTTATAGTTGCTATCTGCGTTTTCTATCTTGTAGAAGGAGGTATAAACCTAAGCAACACTTTTGTCTTCGGGATGATGATAATTTTTGCCTTCTGGATAGCGGCACTTCTTTATTGTGTACCATTAATTGTCTTTTATCTTCAGGACAGTCAGCCCGGAGAAAATAAATATGGAAAAAATCCAAAAGAGGCGATGGAATAATCATTTAAGCAGAGATAAATCTATTTACTGTGTAATAAAGAAGCTAACGAGAACATGTTTATATAGTTCGTCAGTTTCGGATAAACAAGTGACTGATAAATCTTTTGTTTTTTGGTGAGAGTAATAACGGACCAAAAAATAAGAATATTTTACATTTAGCACTAAAGTATACAGTTCACAAAGTTAATCCCTTCAAGCATTGATTCTTTAATCTCCATCTGTGCCTTTTGTTAAAGTCAGGTTTCTAAATGAATAAGATCATAAGCTACGGAAAGTTCATTAAAGTTGAGCACACCCTGTTTTCCTTTCCAGTAGTGCTTGCAGGTTCCTTTCTTGCCGCCGGAGGGGTTCCTCCTCTCTACCTGCTTATGTTGATACTGTTAGCTGCAGCTGGCGCAAGAACCTCTGCAATGGGGCTGAACAGAATAATTGACAGAAAAATTGATCATCTGAACCCAAGAACAAAAGACAGGGAACTGCCAGCCGGAAAGCTCTCCTTGAGTGAAGGCTACGCTATCACGGGGCTTGGTCTGGTTTTGTACTTTATAAGCTGCTTTTTTATCTGCGACCTGGTTTTCTATCTTTCTCCCATACCGCTGGCAATTTTTGTTGGTTATCCGTATATGAAGCGATGGACGCCTTTTTGTCATTTTGGGGTTGGGTTTGCCCTTGCCTTTGCTCCTCTTGGAGGATGGGTTGCCGTAACGTGTTCGCTGGAAGGATTGGGGCAGCCGCTTCTCCTGGCTTTGTTCACGATGTTCTGGGTGTCGGGCTTTGATATTATATACGCTATGCTGGACGAGGAATTTGATCTGAAGAACAATATACGCTCAATGGTTTCAGTTTATGGTAGAAAACAAGCTCTCAGAATTTCAGCTGGTTGCCATGTTGCTGCGTTTGCGTCCCTTGCAGTGCTTTATTCCATAAATTTTACCGGGTTAGTACCCGGGGCTGCATTGCTTACTACGGGTTTGCTTTTGTTCTTTGAGCATAGAAGTTCCTCGGACGTTGATCTTGCGTTTTTCAAGATCAATATACTGGTTGGAACAGCCGTGTTCCTTTTTGTTCTAAGTGGTATATACTTATAACTGATGAGAACGATAGTTGGGATCACGGGTGCTTCTGGGGTTGTTTACGGGGTAAACTTTACAAGAAGATGCCCGGACGACAAATACCTTGTTGTCAGCAAATGGGGCAGGCATGTCCTCCACGAGGAACTTGAACTCAAAGTTGATGAAATGAAGCCCTGGGTCAACGAGATATACAGCGATTCCGACCTTGCTTCTCCGTTCTCCTCCGGGAGCAATCATTTTGATTCTATGGTTATAGTCCCCTGCACGATATCCACCCTTGCCAAGATCGCAAATGGCGTTGCAGATTCTCTCATTACAAGGATAGCCCAGGTTGCTCTGAAGGAAAAAAGGCGGCTTGTAATAGCTATAAGAGAAACTCCATTAAGTTCCATAGCTCTTGAAAACGCCCTGAAACTTTCCCGCGAAGGGGTTGTGATAATGCCAATAAGTCCCCCTCATTATTTAAAGTCCGAAAAGGTGAATGATCTTGTGGAATCCTATGTTGACAAACTGCTCAGCGTTATTGGTGTGCAAAACGGTAGTGGGTGGAAAAGTGAGGAACTTGATTGATAAATGTAGTTAATACTTCCTTATAGCTTTCCCTTTAAATTCTTGCACCTTTTGAGCGGTTGCAAGTTTCACAAAGTAATTGCAGGTTGCGAGCAGTGTTAGCACCACCTTTGGAGACAGGTATAATGTGGTCAAATTCTAAATTTTCTTTAGAACTACATTTCACACACTGTCCGCTGTCCCTACGCCAAACTTTGTTTCTCACGGATTCAGGGATAGGTTCTCTAACCGTTGATTGAAATGAATTTGATTCTTCAGGGATTGTGAAAAAAATATCAGTTGCTTTATTTGCAAAACGATCATAGAAGTTTTTTGCTTCCCGTGCATTTGGACTACCATCTGAATCAGCTCTCATTTTCTTATTACAGTACATACATTGATATTCTATTGATCTTGAATTCGGACTTATAGAGATAAACAGCATTTCAATTTCGTTACAGTTGGAGCAACTCTTAACTAAAAAATTCTGCGTGAAAATTCGTGTTAGGTTAATTCTCCATCTCGTCTCCTGAATCTGCCTCTTTATCCGATCGTACTCCTGTTCTCTCTCTA
This sequence comes from uncultured Spirochaetia bacterium, assembly GCA_964622285.1. Taxonomy (GTDB): domain Bacteria; phylum Desulfobacterota_D; class UBA1144; order Nemesobacterales; family JAJCZQ01; genus CAZUNK01. The sequence goes on along the minus strand of CAZUNK010000095.1, from coordinate 3,256 downwards.
ATTTTTTCTCTTCCTGTAACTCTTTCCATGTTTTTGCCACTTCTCCAGTTTCCTCCAGGTTTTCTATGTTTTTTGCTCTGTTCCCTTTCTTAGTGGATTAAGTTGTGACTTTACTGTAAAAGTGAAAACGACTTCGGATTTGCTTATTATTATAACTGTTCTTATTCTTATAACCCAATTACTATGTCTAAATCCAAACCCACTTTCTACGACCTTCAAGGATATATTGCCCACTTGGACAAAATAGGAGATATCACCAGGATCAAAACTGAGGTTGATCCTGTGCTTGAAGTTACTGAGATAGCCGACAGAGTTATAAGAGAAGATGGACCTGCACTGATATTTGAAAATGTAAAAGGAGCTGATTTTCCGTTGGCTATGAACCTGTTTGGGACGGAAGAAAGGGTTGAGTTGGCACTGGGCAGAAAGCCCTCAGACGTAGGCAATGAACTCGTGGAGATATTTAACAAACTGAACCCGCCTTCGCTAAGGTCTTTTTTCTCCATACTTCCCAAGGCTTATAAACTGATCAATATGCGCACCAAAACGGTAAAGTCAGGACCCGTGCAGGATAATGAGTTCAGCCCGGACCTATCAAGACTTCCAGTGATCAAGTGCTGGCCGCTGGACGGAGGAAAATTCATTACGCTTGGTCTTGTGCTGACCCAGGACCCGGTGTCCCAAAGGAGAAATCTGGGTATCTACAGATTACAGATATATGATAATGAAACCACAGGGATGCACTGGCACCCTCATAAGGGCGGCGCGGCACATTATCACGAGGCGGGAAAGCTCAACCAGGACCTTGAAGCAGCTGTGGTACTGGGAGGAGACCCTAAAATGATCTTCAGTGCCATTGCACCTCTTCCCGAAGGTATGGACGAACTTGCGTTTGCCAGTTTTCTCAGAGAAAAACCGATCCCAATGGTCAAAGGAAAAACAATCTCTCAGTTTGTCCCCGCAAATGCGGATATAGTAATTGAAGGCATCGTTCCGCAGAACGTTCTTCGGGAAGAAGGTCCCTTTGGCGATCACTTTGGTCATTATTCAATGGAGTCAGATTTTCCGGTGCTGAAAGTAAGTACAATTACTCATAAGAACAATGCCATTTATCCTGCAACGGTCGTCGGTAAGCCTCCCAAGGAGGACATATTTCTGGGAATTGCGGCAGGTGAGATGTTTTCCCCTCTTATCAAGATCATACAGCCGGAAGTAAAAGATATGTGGGCTTATCCGGAGGCGGGGTTTCATAACTTACTTGCGGTATCTGTTGACGAGCGATTTCCAAAAAACGGAACAAAAGCCATGCTCGCGCTTTGGGGCATAGGACAGCTGCTTCTTACAAAATGCATGATAATTGTGTCAAGTGATATTAACCCCAGGGATTTCAGCGCGGTTCTGAACGAGATTGGGGAAAATTTTGACCCCGGCGAGGATTTTCTCCTTGTTCCCTGGGCGCCGCTTGATACCCTGGATTTTACAAGCGGCAAGCTCAACGTAGGGAGCAAAATGGGAATTAACGCAGTCAGAAAGTCCGGGGCAGGGAAGAAAAAATATGCCACAGCGGTTCCTGACCCAAGGGAAAAGCACCCGGAAGTTCTAAGCTACAGACTACTAAGCGGAGGTTTTCTTGTACTGCAGGCCAGGGACAAACCCAGAGAGCTGATAGAAAAAATATTAGAAACGCCCGGCTTTGAAAACGTGAGAATTATCGCGGTGGTCAGCCCGGACATTGATCTAAAAGATGACACGGATTTAATATGGGGTATATTCACCCGGTTTGATCCGTATCTTGACGTTGTGTTTGAGCACACTGAGCTAAAGGGTTCAGCGGTGGTTTATGGCGGCAGAATGGGAATAGATGCAACGATAAAAAAATGGTATCCTAAGGTGATAGAAATGTCTGACGATATAAAGGACATGGTAACGGAGAAATGGAGCAGTTATTGGAAAACATAGATCTGTTTTGCACTGATAAGGCACTGATGCCCATCCTGGAGAAAGTGAAGGACGGTCAGCGTATCAGCTTTGATGACGGCATGACGATAATGAACTCAAACGACCTTGCCACAGTTGGTATGATGGCGGATTACGTTAAAAGAAAAAGGACTGACGACAAGGTTTATTTTGTGGTCAACAGGCACGTTAATCCTTCCAACATCTGTGCTATCTCATGTCGTTTCTGTGCTTTTGGCACTACAAAAAAATCAGCTAACGCCTATGAGCTCTCGCATGAGCAGATACTTTCAATGCTGAGCGATGAAATACGGGAAGTTCACATCGTTGGAGGACTTCATCCCGACTGGGAATTTCAGCAGTACCTTGATATCGTAAGCCTGATAAAAAACAGATATCCCAAGACCCACGTAAAAGCCTTTACCGCAGTTGAGATTGACTGGTTTACCGAGATCAGCGGCACTTCCATAGAGGACGTGCTGTTAAGTCTGAAGAAAGCGGGGATAGACGCTTTGACCGGCGGAGGTGCTGAGATTCTTCATCCCGACGTCAGAAAGAAAATATGCGCCCCCAAGACCGTTGCCACTCGCTGGGAAGAGATACACAAGGTCGCCCACTCACTGGGAATACCTTCTAATGCAACCATTCTTTACGGTCACGTGGAAGAGCCCTTTCACGTTGTGGACCATTTGGAAAGGCTCAGAAGCGTTGAAGATGAATCGCCGGGCTTTTTTGCATTCATACCCGTGCTGTTTCAGCCTGAAAACACCGGACTGAAAAAAGTAAAGCCGTTTCCTGCTTCTTATGATATGAAGATACATGCGCTTGCAAGACTTTATCTTGATAACTTTCCCCATATAAAGGCTTACTGGATAACTCTGGGGGAAAAGGCGGCGCAGGTGGCACTTCACTACGGAGCAAGTGACGCTGATGGCACGATCATGAAAGAAAAGATCATTCATGACGCAGGAGCTCCCTCAGAGGTTGGACACAGCAGGGACTTTATGGTTAATATGATAAAAAACTCCGGTTACACTCCCGTGGAAAGAGATGCTCTTTATAACGAGATAAGGGTCTATAACTGACCTGCATGTAATTTTCTGAGTTACGGTGTATAATTAACACTTAGTTTTTAATAGGTTGAGGAGAGAAAATGCCGATATTAACAGATAGAAAGCTGGACTTCAGCGAATCAAAAAAAGATGAATGGGAAATCATCAGAAACAAAGTTGGCGACGGAATAGAACTTCCTGACCCTGATTGTGAAAGATGGTTTCTGGCAAAAGTTGAAGGGGAAGGG
>CAZUNK010000094.1:0-7758 GCA_964622285.1 uncultured Spirochaetia bacterium | reverse complement strand
AAAAACGGTAGCAGTCGTTTACGGTCCAGATCAAAAAGTCCTTCTGATTTTAATTTTTCCTTTAACTGTTCAAAGGCGAGTTTCTGAGCTCCTATGCCCTTTGGTTCAATATAAGTGACATATACCTGATAAACGCCGGTTTTTTCGTAAACGCTGATTTTTCCGCAGCATATGACTTCCTGTCCGTCTTTTGGAGTAAATTTGACATGCTGATTATTTCCTTTAAAACAGACCGCGGAAATCGTGCTTTTCTTGTCCTTTAATGAAAAATACCAGTGTCCGCTTGAATAATTTCCGCTGAAGTTTGATATTTCTCCTTCAATCCACAGAAACTGGTCTTTGAACTCATTATCAATGGTTTGTTTGATCCTGGAGTTTACTTCGGATATTTTCAGGATCTTTCCATCAATCAGGTTTTTAAATGAAGGATACTGTGAAGTGTCTGTCATATCAGTTCAGGTGAGGACTTCTTTATTTCGTTCATATAGCCCTGATCCAGCTTGGTATCTTTCAGAGTTTTAGTTTTCAGTAGCTGATTCAGGGTAAGTTTTCTGACGTTAGAAAGGTCAGCTCCTTCCAGATCAGCTCCCTCCAGGTTGGCAAGCTTCAGATTGCAGCCTCTTAAATTTGCATTTTTAAGATTGGAGTTTATTAAGTGGGCACCTTCCAGATCAGCGTTCTCCAGATCAGCGTTCTCTAAATTAGCACCGTAAAGATTTGCATTTATGAATATGGAGTTTGCCAGGCTGGAGTTTCTAAGATATATCACCTTGAGATTGGCATCCTGCATATTTACGGAGGTCAGATCAGAACCTGTTAAATTTCCCCAGCTCAGATCAGGCAGTTCATCTGCGTTGTTATTTCTCCACTCATTCCACAGCGTCACGCCTTGGTTGATCAGTTTTAAATGGTCTTGGTTTGCCATTTCAGTTATCTCAGCATTTCTATCAGAGCGCTTAGAAGCATGTAGAGTGCAAAGAGTATTAACGCCACTTTCTTAAAAAAGCCTCTTACCCTGCTGTTTTTCGTCTGTGTTAATCTTTCCCCGCAGTTAAAGCACGCATCGGTCTTTACTGAGATTTCAAAGCCGCACTCTTCACACTTTGTAACGTTCATTCTTGAACCTTAGTTATTCACCCTTGATAAAGTAGCTTTTACAATGACTGGATGATATTTCCGTATTTTCTCCAGCAGTTCCAGCGTAACGTCTTTTATGTCCCACTGGGCTGCGTCCGACGTTCTTAAGTTTACGAGATGGAAAAGCTCCCACAAACTGAACTTACCTATCACGCGCCTGTTATGGGCGTTTGTTACCACGTAAGGAGCAACTGTACGAAGGCCTTCGTTCATCAGTTTTTCAAACAGGTCCTCGCTTTTTTCCGTTGCTTCAAATAACAGCTCTGTAACCCCCGCTTCTTCAATCCTGGGAGGGATAGTTATACCATTATAGATAGAGGGCTCCCCAAATATCCAGTTTACTTTTCTGTGTCTTAGGAGTTGATGCCAGCAGGCCTCACTTATTATGAATTCCGCTTCGTAGTTTATGAGGTTAAGCGTTTTTGCCGGATTGTCATATTTATCAAGGTGCTTTACGGTTTTTTCAAACAGTGATGTTAACTCTTCAGACGAGAGGGATTCCACGTAGTTTGAAATTTCTTTATATTCTTTATCGCAGTATTCAAACAGAGTCCCTTTAATTATCTGTTTTAATGCAGAATCCTGTGGGTTTTTTGAAGTATCTCCCGTCCAGCTTATCAGGTTTACTTTCTCTGAGGGCGTATTACGGACCGCTGAAGTGCTCATTTTGTCTGATATTTCTTCAAATATGCCCCGGGTCTTTGTTATATACTCTTTCTCACCTGCATATTTAATTAAAGTCGGCACAGAGAACCTCACCTCCTGCTTGATCTCCTCTGCTCTTGAACGGACTTCAGGATATTTACTTGATAAAAGCACTGACAGAACGTCTTCAATGGCCCTTGCGTTAGCGGTCATTCCCAGATTGGTATAAGTGGATAAATTCAGTGCATACCGGGCATCTTCAAATGCTATTTTCTCCAGCGCATTGCCTGGGGCAGAAGAATTCGCCGTTTTCAGATAGCTCAGCAGTGCATCGTACAGCTTGATGTACAGGTCGTATATGTCCAGTGACAGTTCATTGAACTCGTTTTTTAAGGATTTTTTATTATTCAACTCAGCCGGAGTATAAAAATCACCTTTACATGGCCTCTGATACCTCTGGGAATACTCCGTAAAAGAGAGGTATTCATTGGAAAGTTCAAGTATAGAGGAGAACAGCCTTGAGACTTTCTCTATACCCACATGGACGCAGGCATGTTCGGCAACGGAGGCATGTCCATAGTTTAAAACCCACTTCTCATGAAATTTACCCGCCCGTTCCTGCCCCATCTGCTCCTCTTCAATTACGGTACCGATATTTTTTCTGAAACTTTTAGGACTTCTGCTCACGTAGGCGAAAATGACCGCGACAACTTCCTCGGGGATATTGCCTACGGTGTAGATATCCTTGTCAAGGTTGGAAACATACTGGTTTATTTTATCTTTTAATTCTCTTTTGCTATTTCCCATTGTTACTGATGCGCAGCGAGCGTTTATGAAATTGGAATCTGATCTTTTAGTTCTTTGGCTATGTGAGGTAAGACCTGATCAGGCTTTCCGTATAGGACCGCGCTTACATAATCGTCAGCAGGACTTTCCGTCTCGCTTATTATTACGACCTTGTCCCCCTTGTTCATTATCTGAAAAGGAAACGAAGCCACCGGTTCGTTTTCCAGATCTGCTCCAACTATGATGAACAGATCACAGTTTTGAAGTTTTATCCACGCCTCTCTTATATCCCAGTGTGGCAGGGGTTGTCCTGGAAATGATATGGGAGGCTTGATCAGGTCGCTGTTACAGACGGTACAGGTAGGGATCTGTTTTCCCTTTTCAAGCTGCCCCAGAGCCTCCGTCATTGGCTGGTCCTTTCCACAGTCCGGGCAGGTTGCCCAGTGAATAGTGGCGTAGACCTCAATTACGTTGTTATTACCTGCCTTCTGATGAAGTCCATCTCCGTTCTGCGTTATTATACAGCTTACATTTGCAAACATGCTGAGTTCATAGATCGCCTCATGGGCGGGGGTAGGGGAAGCAAAGGAGATTTTCGGGTAATATTCCTTCAGCTTTTGCCAGTATTCCTGCCTGACTTCGGGGTCGTTTTTAAATTTTCTTATATCCGGATTAAAGCTCATGTTTGTGACGTCTTGTATACCGGAATCAAACAACAGTTCCGACCCGGTAAGAAAGACTACGTTTGATGAGAGGCTGATCCAGTTTATAACGGCAGAGAGGGCATCATCTTCTTGTTTCATTTGGATTTGATTATACTATCTGAACGCCTGCTTATCAACATAAAACTCCAGGCAGAAATGTGAAAGCTTTAAAAAGGAAACAGACCTTTATGCAGTACAGGATAAAAGAACTGACCAAGTTCAGTGATACAGCTCTTCTTGTTCTCTGGGAAGATGGACACGAAAGTATATATCTGTACGAGGACCTGAGGGAGTTGTGTCCGTGCGCGGGTTGCGGCAAACGAGGAGGGTCAGAGAAGGCAGGTGATATTCCGGGACCTTTAAAAAAACGAGACCAGGACGCGGTAAAAAAGGCACGGGAGATAAAACCTCTGAAAATAGAGAACGTTGGCCACTATGCAGTAAGGTTCTACTGGAGCGACGGACACAGCACTGGTATATACACTTTTGCCTTTTTAAGAAGCAACTGCTCCTGCGACGGATGTAAGACGCAGGAATGACAGGTAATTCATATTACTGGTCGGCTGCAGCTGTACTTACCTTATTGCGTAGTTAATCCTGACGTTTGCGGTAATTGTTATATCACCGGACTCTATTGGAGTTGAAGCAGAAGACATGCGGTCGCTCGATGAGTACAGAGACATATCTCTGCTGCTTTTACCTCGGTACGTGGGCGGGGAAAAACGATAATCAGTGTCCGGATTTATGGTGAGTATGCGGACGATCTTTACCCCTGATGACTCAGCCACTATGCGGGCCGTTTCTTTTGCATCTCTCACTGCCGCTCTGAGAACCTGCTCCTTGTATTTTTCTCTGTTGCTTACGTTAAACCAGGGGCCTTCTATTTTCCGTGCTCCAAGTTCCACTGCGCTGTCGATCATAGTTCCCAGTTTACTGATGTTTTTGGTTTTTACCTGTATCTTGTTGAGCGTTACATAGCCGATAAACTCTCTAGTATCTCTGGATCTGTTGTACTTGTACTTCTCCTCAAGCTCAAAACTGGACGTTTCCACTGTATCGTTCTTTCCGATCATGGATTTTATCTTTTTTAATATCTCCGTGGTTATTTCCGCGTTCTGCTTTATCGCGTTACTGGCCTTTATGTCTTCCGTTATTACGGATATATCAACATGTACAGTATCAGGTTTAACTTTTATTTTTCCGCTTCCCACAACGTGCATAGTTCCTGGCTCGTCATCCTGGGAAGCAAAAGCGGGCATGCCTGTGAATAAAGCCAGAGATATAACAAGCAGGACTGACGTTATGTGTCTGATCATGACTTTTTCCTGTTGCTTTTTAAGCCCGTGCACTTACCGCGAGCCAGTTCCTTATAACAAACAGTTTTCCATCCTTGTCTTTCTCGCCGTGTATTAATATGGACGGAGCCACTGCGCTTTTCATAGCCGTTGAAGCATCGTCGGTTGGATATCCGTGCAGAGCGCCTGCGGCGTACTGCTGAAATCCGCTTATATGCTCCCAGGCCTCCTGGGTGAGATGTGCTGCAAACTCCTGGGCGTTGACCAGTTTGAACCCTGCCTGGCTCACGAGATCTTCATAGTACGACCTTGGATGAAATTTCGCCGCTTCTGCTTTTTTCTCCTCTCTTTCACGTTTAATACCTTTTTCTTTTAACATCAGAACGGCGTTTTTTACCTGGGTTCTGTAGAACGGGATCGTGTCTGCCGGTCTTGCTTCTTCGTAGAAAGCGGTATTAAAAAAGAGCCAGCCATTTGGTTTGAGCACCTTTTTTATGTTCTTAAGACAGTCTATCTGTGCGGTTTCGGTCAGATAGTGTATTCCGTTTCCCCAGACGGCAATGTCAACGGACCCACTTGGCAGATCCAGATCTTCAATTGATGAATTAATGAATTTCAGCTTATCTATATGGTCATCAAGTTTGGACTGGGCCACCTTCAGTGCATCTGAGGACTGATCAAGACACATTACAACTGCTTTTTTCCATGTTGAAGGCAGGTAAGTAAAGAAAAGCTGTACCATTGTTCCTGCACCAGTTGCCACGTCCAGTATCTGGTCTATTTTCCCCATACCTTTATCAACCATAAGCTGAACCCAGCTTGCTATTATGTCACCGTTGACCTTTTTATAGTCCTCGGTATCAGCAAAAGGTTCATAGTTATACGTTTCCTGTTTATCTGACATTTAAACCATCTCCTTAAAACCTTATTTTAAAAATCCAAGGTAATTCTCATATATTATAGAATATTTCCGCAAACATTCAATTATCTGATCAAATCTTCCTGGCTAGGTGCTTTTAGCGGGATGACTTTTAAATTAAACGCCTCTTTTTTTTCCCCAGACCATTTTATGCAACTGCGGCAGAACCCTGACTGAGTTCAGTTTGTCTTGAATTACTTTTTCTGTAAGCCAGGTAATGCTTTTACCATGGACGGGCTGAAACACTTTTGAAGCTTTTATATCATAGCGTCTCAGCACGCTCCTTGCGTATGAATAGTCCCTTTCATCACTTATAACGAATTTAAGTTGATCCTTGGACCTTAGCTCTTCAAATAAACTGAAGTCCATACGGTTTTCCATTCCTGAACTGGGGCATTTACAGTCCATACTGATCAGGCATAAATCGTTCTCAAATATTTCCGGGGGTTTTTTATGCCCGCTGGTCTCAAGTACGATAAAGTATCCATAATCAATCAGTTTTTCAGCGAGCGGTATCAGCTGTTTTTTCTGTATAAGAGGCTCTCCCCCTGTGATACATATCCTGTCACAGTTATATTTGGTGATCTCCGCCATAATCTCACCCTCGGACATTTCCAGAAAATCACTTCCTTCAACGGCATACATGGTATCGCACCAGCTGCATCTCAGGTCGCAGGCAAAAAGCCTCAGAAAAACGGTCGGCTGACCGATCTGAACTCCTTCACCCTGTACGGAGTAGAAAATTTCACTGACTTTCATATCGTAGCGTACTTCGTTGGGTCTTTTATTCCGGATTCTGCAAATGCTCTTTTTCTCTCTCTGCAGGCGCTGCACGTCCCGCAGTGGAGCTCTTCTCCTTCATAGCACGTCCACGTCAGTTCGAACGGGACTCCCAGTTTGCTCCCCAGTTTTACCACCTCTGATTTATCCATTTCTATAAAAGGAGCTTCCACTTTTAACTCCTGATTATCAGTTGCTAGCCTTTCGGCAGTTTCAAAAGCCTTAACGAACTCCTTTCTGCAGTCAGTATAAACCCCTCTGTCCGAGTCATGGGCTCCAAAGCAGACGTTATTTGCTCCGATGCTTTGAGCGTATCCTACTGCAGTTGACAGAAAGATCGCATTTCGGTTTGGAACGATGGTTACTTTGAGAGAATCAAAATGCTCGGCTTCTTCAGGTACTTTGGGAACGTTCACCGTAGCGTCGGTAAGTGCTGAGCCGGATAAAATGTGCTTTAAAGAAGACAGGTCAACAACCTTGTGACTGATCCCAAGGGTTTTTGCTATCTTCTCTGCGGAACTGACTTCCCGCTGATGTCTCTGCCCGTACTTTATAGTCAGAGCATGAACTTCAAAATTCTCGCTTTTATATTTATAGCAAAGAGTTGAGCTATCTATTCCCCCCGAAAGTATAGCCACGGTCTTTTTATTCACGGTTATATACTAATCAGTGTCCAAGTAGGTTACAAACCCAAAGGGCTTAAAAGTGGGCAGCATAAATATATAGAATACAGAGGCTGGATTACATTAGATAAGACGATATCTGGATTCTTTATTCTTTTTCTGGTATTGGATGTCATAGTTTTTGGAGGTATGCTTTATACTGTAAGTTTTAAAGATGTAACAGACAGAGAGTGGTTATTTTTAGTGATAATAGCTACTTCTGTAGTTACGGGCAGTTTTTTATTACAAAGATATACATAAACAGTCAAATAAGTATTATAAGGAGAAGGAAATGGGTGAACAGTTTGCAAAAGATGTTGAGAGAATCATAGATGCAAAGTTTGCTAAACAAGACGCAAGGTTTGAGCAGCAAGATGCAAGCATAGAAAAAAGGTTTAATCAACAAGATGCAAAAATTGATCAAAAGTTTGCTGAGCAAACAGCAGAGATTAAAAACCTTATCTTTATAAGAGAAAATTTAACGCAGCAGAAGTAAGTATAAGGAATAGAGAAATTAGAAAAAAAGTAACATAATTTATTGAATAAGTTCCTTATACTTCAGCCTTTTCCCGTGTAGTTCTCTAACAGTCTTACCTATCTGATTCATAGTATTGAGTGGTCTGATGTTGTGCCGTCCCTAAAACTCGTCAATATATAGTTGAAAGTGCTTTTTACTCATCATAGTCTCAAACTTTTTTAGAAACTCTTACCTTCACTATTTCCTATTTGTATAATTATCCCTATAACTCCCTTAAATAAAGATAAAGAGATCAGGTAGGTCTTTGAGGAGTGGCGATATTCTGATAGAAATCACCAAGTTTGTTCTGAAG
>CAZUNK010000093.1:0-13597 GCA_964622285.1 uncultured Spirochaetia bacterium | reverse complement strand
GTCCATGGTACTGTGGAGAAACGTGGTAGCTGAGCTGCATAAAACCCGTTATTCCCACATTGAACTTGAACACCTTTACGTTGATAACGCGGCGATGCAACTGATAAGAAGGCCCAGGACCTTTGACGTCATACTTGCAGGAAACATGTTCGGGGACATAATCAGTGACGAAGCTGCGCAGCTTACAGGATCCCTTGGCATGCTGCCCTCGGCAAGCGTCGGAAGTAAAGGAGCCATCTACGAACCGGTACATGGAAGCGCTCCTGACATTGCAGGTAAGAACGTTGCCAATCCGATAGCGTCCATTCTGTCGCTGTCTATGATGTTCAAACACTCCTTCAATCTTAAGCCGGTTTCTGAAAACATTGAGGCGGCGGTAAACAGCGCCCTTAAAAAAGGTTACAGAACGGCGGATATATACGAGGAAGGAACGGTCAGGGTCGGGTGCAGTGAAATGGGTGAGATAATAACAGGTGAGCTCCGGTAGACCATCGTTTTTACTTTGATAAGCCTTACACACAAAAGCCTTGCAGATAAGCTGACAGACCCATGTCTGAACGGCATTATAAGTTCCCTTAGCAGCGGCTCAAGGAGCCTGTCCGTCTCCGGGCTTAACGGCACGTGCAGTTACGTTCTTGCGAGCCTTATAAGCAGGGCTCTTAACAGGCCGTTCCTCTACGTGTTCGGCTCACAGGCCGGCTGGGAATCCGTCTCAGAAGATCTGAAATTCTTTACCGGCCAGGAAATAAAAACGCTCAGAGGAAAACTTCTTTTTAAAAGATCGCTTATTGATAACCGTATTGACGCTGACAGACACAGGAGGCTCGGTGCCCTTATCTCCGCCGCTAACGGCGGCTGTGTGTGCGCAGAGGCGGCTTCGTTGTTTGAACTGGTTATTCCGGGGAAGGTCCTAAAAAACAGCTCTGCTCAGATAAACGTAAAGGACAGGTCTGAACGAAGTGAACTCATTGCCCGGCTCAGCGGCCTTGGTTACAGAAAAAGCGACTTTGTAACCTCTCCGTGCGAGATGAGCGTAAGGGGCTCTATCGTTGATCTGTACTCCGCAGGACACGACCTTCCGCTCAGAATTGAATACGAAGGAAGTGAGATAAGGTCCATCAGGTATTTTTCCCCCGGTTCGCAGAAATCCTTAAAAAGACTGCAGTCCGCGGCGGTATATCCCGTAAGTGAGCTTCTTTTACCCGGCGGCTGCGGCGAACTGAAAAACAGGATCGCCGAGGCGGCAAATGAAAAAGGAGTTTCCGCAACGCTGAAAAACGCCTTCCTTAATTTAATAGAAAGCAGGGTTTACACCGAGGAGCTGGAGCAGCTTGTACCATACGCCTATAAGGAACGTGAGAGCCTCCTGAGCCTTATGGATGAGCGCTGTCTGGTGTTTCTGGACCTGCAGGGCAGCCTTGAGGATGAATTTGAACGGGCCTGCAGGGCAGCTGATAAGCACGGGGCAAAATACCATAAGTTCCATGAAATTCTGCCCGGCTTTGAGGAGTATCAGCTTGCGCCGGAGGAAGTAAATAAAAGACTGAGCAGATTTCAGATCATAAGGATAAACGATCTGATAACCCGCTCGCAGGTTCACTTTACCTGCCGGTCACGAAGCTCCAGGCTGCCGCCCTCCAGCGCTAAAACGCCGGTTCAAAGCCTGGCGGACAGTATAAAAGAGCTCACAGAGAAACGGTTTGAGGTCTTTGTTGTTTCGTACAACGAAAATGAGCAGAGCAAGATAAGGGAACTGCTGAGTGATTATAACGTTGAAAAAACAAACTACCTTACGGGCAGCCTGGGAACGGGGTTTATATCAGATGACCTCAGACTTGCCGTTTTCTGCGAAAATGATTTTTCAGAAAAGAGCAAGGCGGCTGATTACAGGATGGAAAAAAGCACCTCCTCCGCCTTTATCTCCAGTTTCAGCGAGCTGAAAAGCGGCGACTTCATCGTTCATAAAAACTTCGGCATAGGCAGGTACAAAGGCCTCAGAAAGCTGGAGGTGGGAGATAAAAAAACTGACTTTCTTGAGTGCGAATACAGGGACGGGAACAAGCTGTTCGTTCCGGTGGAGAACCTGAAACTGATCCAGAGGTACATCGGCAGCAGAAAAGTACCCTTAACTGACAAACTGAGCGGCGGGGGCTGGAGGAGAAAACTGAGCAAAGTAAAAAAAGCCGTGGATAAAACGGCCAGGGAACTGCTTGAGCTGTACGCAAAAAGAAAAGCGATACGGGGGTTTGGGTTTTCAAAACGGGACCATGCCTTCAAGGAGTTTGAAATGGAGTTCTGCTTTGAAGAAACCGCCGATCAGTCAAAAGCGATTGAAGATGTAATGTCCGATATGGAAAAATCCAGACCAATGGACCGTCTGATATGCGGGGATGCGGGATTCGGCAAGACGGAGATCGCCATGCGGGCTTCGTTCAAAGCGGCTATGGACGGAAAGCAGACTGCTTTTTTAGTGCCCACCACGCTGCTTGCCGATCAGCACTACGATAATTTCATAAGCAGGTTCAAAAACCATCCGGTCAATATTGAAGCAGTCTCCCGTTTTAAAACCGCGGCTGAGTCAAGGAAAATATTCAAAAAGCTGAGCGAAGGGTTTATAGACATCATTATCGGCACTCATAAGCTGCTCGGGGAAAAAATAAAATTCAGGAACCTGGGACTTTTAATAATAGACGAGGAACACAAGTTCGGGGTAAGGCACAAGGAGAAACTAAAGCTGGCATCAAACGGCGTGGACGTTATATCCCTGTCAGCAACTCCGATACCAAGGTCTCTTCAGCTTTCCCTTGCAGACATCAGGGACATAAGCCTCGTTAACACGCCTCCTTCGGGAAGAATGCCGGTAAGCGTCTACATTGATAACTTTAACGAAAAGATCATACGCGAGGCCGTGATGAAGGAACTTTCAAGAGGCGGCATGGTGCTTTTTATCAACAACAGGATAAGAAGCATTTCAGAGGTGGCTGAAAAATTAAAGTCGCTCATTCCTGAAGCGTCAGTTGAGGTAACGCATGGTCAGATGAACGAAAAGCTCCTGGAAGAGCGCATCTCGCTGTTCAGAAGCGGCAGGATCAATCTGCTGGTCACAACCGCCATAGTGGAATCGGGCCTGGACATACCCAGAGCGAACACAATCATTGTAAACGACGCACATAAGTTCGGACTGGCCGATCTCTACCAGCTCAGAGGACGGGTAGGCAGAGGTGACGTGAAAGCCCATGCATATTTTCTGGTTCCCTCAGTAAATGCCCTTTCCAGGGACGCCAGGGCAAGACTGACTAAGCTTTCCGAGCTGCAGCAGAACCTAGGAACGGGTTTTAAACTCGCCCTATACGATATGGAGATCAGGGGAGCGGGAAGTCTGTTCGGGGAGGAGCAATCAGGCACGATCGCGGAGGTGGGACTGGAACTTTATCTGGAGATGCTTCAAAGGGCCGTCCGGGATTTCAGCAGACAGAAGGGAAAGGAGGCCGAGGACTACGATCCTGAGATAAAAAGCTATGAAAGCGCGTTTATTCCTGAGGACTATATAGAGAACAGCGGCGAAAGGCTTTATTACTACAAAAAGCTCTCCTCATATAATGAACTGAAGGAACTTGGCGAAATAAGGGAAGAGATAGCCGATAAGTTCGGAAAACTTCCCAGGGAACTTAAAACATTAATAAAAATACTGGAGTTGAAATTCAGAATAAAAAAGTTCAGAATATCCAGGGTGGACATTCAGAAAAACCACACGCTTTTTGCTCTCAGAGATGATTCCGTTTTATCTAAAAAGTTTAAACTTCCTGAAAAAATCAAGATATACTATGAAGAAAAAAACAAATACGCCGAGATCAGCAAAAAGCTGAGAGAGCTCAGCAGCAGACTTCGGCATTGAAAAAATCAACGTATAACTGCCATACCAAAGGAGACGATTAACTTATGAAAAAAATACCGGTCTACACACTGATTGCATTTACGGCCTTGTATCTGCTCTGCCCAGTCGCGAACGCGCGGCAAAAAGCTGACAGAGTTGTTGCGGTGATCAACAACGAAATAATAACTCTGACGGAGTATGAAGAACAGGCAAGGCGAAACGGGGTCAAACTTGAAGACGCTGAGGCCAATCTGAACTTTCTGGAGCAGGTAGTGGACAAGACAATAATTGAACAGGAAGCGGAGAAAATGGGAATAGTCGTAACTGACGCCGAGATAAAGCAGACCATCAAGGAAATGCAGTCCTACTACAACATAAACAAGCAGGACATTGAGGAGAGCATCAAACAGCAGAACCTTACCAAGGAAGGATTTGAGGAGCAGTGGAAGTTCCAGCTCATGACGAGAAAGCTCATTCAGGCGGAGATCAAGGGCAGTATAGCCATAACCGACGAAGAGGTTGCAGAATATTACAAAAAGACCTACGGCAACGAACCGGAAAAAGGGAGCATAAAAGAATCTGAGGTCGCGCACATACTTATAAAAAAAGCCCCTGACGCCGAGCAGATCGCATCTAAGATCGCAGAGAGAGCAAAAAAAGGGGAAAGCTTTGCCAGACTTGCACAGCAGCACTCCCAGGATGAAATGACCGCCTCAAGCGGGGGAGTTCTGGGATACTTCAGAAAAGGCGACCTAGTGGACCCCCTTGACCAGGCAGTGCAGAGCGCAGAGGTAAACGAGATCGTCGGACCCGTGGAATCTCCCGCCGGACTTCATATAATCAAGATACTGAACAGGCAGGAAACCAAAGGCGGCATCTCCAAGACGTACGCTAACGAGATAAGGTCCATCCTTTTTAATCAAAAAGCAGAGAAAATACTGAAAAACTATCTGGCAAGAATTAAGAATTCGGCTTTTATAGAAAGAAAGTTCTAGTCCACCAGTTCATATGCCTCCACGGGAGGACAGGTACAGACGAGGTTTCTGTCACCAAAAGCGTTATCAACCCTGTTAACAAAAGGCCAGAACTTGCCGCCGCGAAGATACTTCAGAGGATAGCAGGCTTTCTCTCTGGAGTATTCATAGCTCCAGGGCGACAGGACAACGTCACTGATCGTGTGAGGAGCGTTCTTTAAAACGTTACTTTCCCTTGAGAACTTTCCATTCTCTATCTCCGCAATCTCCTTTCTTATCTCTATCAGTGCGTCACAGAACCTGTCGAGCTCTTCTTTTGATTCACTTTCGGTTGGCTCTATCATTAACGTTCCGGGCACGGGCCACGACATCGTCGGAGCATGAAACCCATAGTCCATCAACCTTTTTGCTATATCTTCAACGTCAACTCCGCAGCTTTTTTTAAAACTTCTAAAATCCAGTATGAACTCATGCGCTACCCTTCCGTTTTTTCCTTCATAAAGCACGGGAAAATGCTCTTGAAGTCTGGACTTGAGATAGTTTGCGTTCAAAATGGCGTACCTGGTTGCCTGCGTTACTCCCTCTGCCCCAAGCAGCCTGATATATGCGTATGAAATAAGCAGAATACTTGCACTTCCCCAAGGGGCGGAGCTGACTGCAAACGTTGCGCTCTCACCCGTGCCGTTATCAACCACGGAGTGTCCCGGAAGAAAAGGAGACAGGTGCCTGGCCACGCATATAGGTCCCATGCCCGGTCCGCCGCCGCCGTGCGGAATGCTGAAAGTCTTATGCAGGTTTATATGACACACGTCCGCTCCTATAACGGCGGGGCTCGTAAGACCTACCTGGGCGTTTAAATTCGCACCGTCCATATAGACCTGTCCCCCGTGCTTGTGAACAAGGTCGCATATTTCCTTGATTCCCGTCTCAAAAACCCCGTGAGTGGAAGGATAGGTTATCATTATCGCAGAAAGATTATCTCTGTACTTACTGCATTTTAATTTCAGATCATCAAGGTCTATATTGCCCTGCGCATCGCATTTTATCACCACCACCCTCATTCCCGCCATTGTAGCGCTGGCGGGATTAGTGCCATGAGCGGAGGACGGAACAAGTACCACGTCCCTGCCGGTCTCGTTCAGGCTGCGGTGATATGCCCGTATTACGGTCAGTCCCGCGTATTCTCCCTGAGATCCGGAGTTTGGCTGCAGAGAGGCGGCGTCAAATCCTGAAATTTCACATAGAAAACTCTCCAGCTGATCAAACACTTTTTTATATCCCAGAGCCTGGTCCAGTGGAACAAATGGATGTATCTCACACAGTTCAGGCCAGCTGATCGGCATCATCTCAGTCGTGGCGTTCAGTTTCATTGTGCACGAGCCAAGCGGGATCATGGAATGCGCCAGTGAAAGGTCCCTGTTCTCAAGGCTTTTTATATACCTTAGCATCTTGGTTTCAGACTGATTAACGTTAAATACGGGATGGCTCAGAAAACCGGACGTACGCACCAGCTTTTCAGGAAGGCGCACATCAGACGCTGAGGTGGAAAGGGTTTTTACCGGACCTTCGCCGCCGGCTGCGGCAAAAACGTTCACTATGTCCAGAACGTCGCTGTCCACCGTCGTTTCATCCAGAGAGATAAAGACCTCTTTTTTGCCGTATCTGAAGTTAATACGTCTGGATAGGGACTCTTTTCGCAGCGCGTTTATAAACTCCCCTTCCCTGCCCCGCAGATCAATTTGCAGAGTATCAAAATAGCTTTCGTTCAGCTGGTCAAATCCGAGCTTTTTAAGTTCTTTTTCAAGGCTCACTGCTTCTGCGTGAATGCGCTGCGCGGTATTTTTCAGTCCTTTTGGACCATGGTACACGCAGTACATGCTCGCCATGATGGCAAGCAGCGCCTGGGCCGTGCAGATATTTGAGGTAGCTTTCTCACGTCTTATATGCTGCTCGCGGGTCTGCAGCGACATCCTGAGCGCTTTTTCTCCTCTTCTGTCAACCGAAACCCCTATTATTCTTCCGGGAACGCTCCTTTTAAACTCATCCTTTGTTGCAAAATAGGCCGCATGAGGACCTCCGTAGCCAACCGGAACTCCCAGCCTCTGAGTTGACCCAACGACAACGTCAGCCCCAAGCTCTCCCGGAGGCTTTAATAAAGCAAGGCTCATAATATCCGCCGCAACGACCGCCAGTGCGCCCTGCTCATGCAGCTTTTTAATAAAGCCGCTTATATCGTGGACTTCTCCGCTGCCGTCCGGGTACTGCAAAAGAGCTCCGAACGTGCCGGGGGCTATATTTTCAGAGCTGAGCTTTCCGATCTGCAGCTCTATTCCCAGCGGCTCTGCCCTTGACCTCAGAACGTCTATGGTCTGAGGAAAGCATTTTTCCGAAACAAAGAACTTATCTGCCCCGCTCTGAACAAGGGATTTTTCACGAAGTCTGTACGCCATTGTCATGGCTTCAGCCGCGGCGTTCCCTTCATCAAGCAATGAAGAATTTGCAATCTCCATGCCCGTCAGATCGCAGACTGCAGTCTGAAAGTTCAGCAGCGCCTCAAGCCTGCCCTGTGATATCTCAGCCTGGTAAGGGGTGTACTGGGTGTACCAGCCCGGGTTTTCCAGAATGTTCCTTGCAATTACCGGCGGAACGATGCATCCGTAATAACCGGACCCTATATAAGATCTGAACAGAAGGTTCTTATCCGCCACCTCTTTTATATGTCTTATGTACTCGTGCTCCGACAAAGCGGGAGGAAGATCAAGCGCAGAGGAACTTCTGATATCGGAAGGAACCGTCTGCGTAACCAGCTCGTCCAGAGAATCAACGCTCAGCACCTCAAGCATCTGCCTTGCCTCGTCCTCCGAAACGCCCACGTGCCTCAGTAAAAACTCACTGTCTGAATGCTCCTGCATAATAAAACTGCTATCTCACTTAATCTGTTTCACTATCAACCAGGCTGGTGTAATCTTCACTGGTAAGAAGACCTTCAAGCTCATCCCCGTCACTTACTTCAAGCCGGATTATCCACCCATCTCCATACGGGTCTTTATTTATCGTTTCAGGAGATTCCAAGAGCTGCTGATTAACCTCTATGATCTCACCCGATACCGGAGAGTATACGTCCGACACGGACTTGGTCGACTCCACGGCGCCGAATGAACCGCCTTGTGCAACTTCTTCACCCTTGCCCGGCAGCTCAATAAAAACTATCTCCCCCATAGCCTCCTGCGCGTAATCGGTAATACCGATCTCCACGTAACTATCCGTGACCCTTATCCACTCATGATTTTCCGTATATTTTAAATCATTAGGAACATAAGACATGTAAATCTCCTCCCTGAAACTCTATTTCTTATAAAAAGGCAGCGACGTTACTCTGGCTGATCTTTTACTGCCGCGTATGCCCACTGAAAAATCATCTTTTTTCACCTTTGCCAGATCTATCATTCCAAGCCCGATAGATCTCTTAAGGCTTGGTGAAAATGTACCACTTGTAACGTATCCTACAACACCGTCCCGCGAGTATATCTCATATCCTTTTCTCGGAACGGCCCTGTCAGCCATTTCAAAAGCCACCAATCTTTTTTTTAATCCTTCTTCCATGTGTTTTTTCAGGCTTTCCTGCCCTATGAACCTCTCTTTATCAAGCCTTACGTATCTCTGCAGTCCAGCCTCCAGGGGGGTTATGCTTTCATCAATCTCGCAGCCGTACAGACTGTACCCCATCTCAAGCCTAAGAGTGTCCCTTGCCCCAAGTCCGCAGGGCAAAGTCCCGTTTTCCCCGGCCTCTTCCAGCACTCTGTTCCACATCTCAGGTCCTTTATCCCAGGGAAGATATATTTCAAAGCCATCCTCTCCGGTATATCCGGTTCTTGAGATAAGAACTTCCCAGCCATTTTGCCTGATCTTTTCAAAATGAAACGTCCTGAGCCCCCCTGCTCTGCTTCCAAAAATCCTTTCTGCTATCTCAGCCGACCCCGGCCCCTGAAGAGCAAGCTGTGAATACTGAGAACTGACGTTATCAACGCTCACCTTAAAATCGCCCTTGTTTTCAAGCATCCAGCTAAAATCCTTACCGGTATTTGCCGCGTTAACGCAGAACAAAAGCTCACTTTCACTTATCCTGTATATCAGCAGGTCATCTATCACCCCGCCCTTACCGTTGCACATCAGTGAATACTGCGCCTGCCCGTCCTTAATTTTACTCAGATCATTGGTACATAAAAACTGACAGAAGTTTAAAGCATCGCTTCCTCTGACCAGTACCTCTCCCATATGACTTACGTCAAACAGTCCCGCGTGCTTTCTGACCGCCAGATGCTCCTGTATTATTCCGGAGTACACAACCGGCATCTGCCATCCTGCAAAATCAACTATCTTTGCGCCGTCTGCCAGGTGATTACTGTAAATAGCGGTTTTTCTCATTAGAAGTTCTTAAACTTTTTTTGCCTGCCGGGCGGGGAATTACATAACTTTTTAGCAATGAAAATACATTAAACTCTCTCAATTAAAAGTAATCTCTAACTCAGGTAAAAGAAAACAAGGGTTAAGTAATAAGCCGCAGGAAAAACGAAGAAAAGACTGTCAAATCTGTCCAGTATTCCTCCATGCCCGGGCAAGATGCCGCCGGAGTCCTTAACCGCAGCCCCCCTCTTTATTGCAGACTCCACCAGATCGCCCACAACAGCTGCCGCCGCTACCACTGATCCGTAAACCACGCACCACTGCCAGCTCAGCGGACCTGAAAAAAAATCATTTATCAAAAACGCGCCTGCCACCGACAGCACAAAGCCCCCCGCCGTACCTTCCGCCGTTTTGCCGGGACTTATATTTTTAGCAAGTCTGCGTTTTCCAAACGCTTTACCTGTAAAAAAAGCACCTGTATCGTTAATAAAAGTACATCCAAAGACAATTACAAGAAAGAAAAATCCTATATCCTCAACGCTGCCCGGCATTGTCGCTGCGCCTTCATAAGACCCGATACCTCGTATAAGTATCCCATGGCTCAGAAGCCACCCGAAATACACCACCGGGAAAACAGATGATCCGGTCACCCACGTAAAATCTGAGAGTTTGCCTGAGCTTAAGTTAGACGCCACAGCGGCCATAATAAAAAGGGAAAAAAGCATCATAAAGGCGCTCAGTTGAATGAACGCTCCTGCGGCAATTAGAAGAGAACTCAGTAAAACAATGATCAAACTCGGCTTTTTTTCATTATCTTTAATTAGTTCAAAATACTCTATTACCCCAAGAACTATTAAAATGGACGTGAAAAGAAAGAACGCAACCTCATCCACGTACGAAACAAGGAGTATAACGGGCACTCCGACAAAGGCAGTTATAATTCTCAGCGTTAAGTTGCTCATGTTTGAGTCCTGTAATTTCATAATCTATAATTGTGTTTTTTTCAAATGAGCACATCTAACATTTATACGCCCGATCAGAGAAGGCATATGTCAGTTGCCGTTTTACTTTCCGGCACGGGAAGTAATTTTGAAGCGCTTCACAGAAGGCAGACGGATCTCTGCAGGGAAAATATCCAGCCTGCAAGAATTGATCTGGTATTTTCAAACGTTCCGCATTGCAGGGGGATAATAACGGCCGGAAAGCTGGGAATCAGAACGGCGGTGCTCAGTTCAAAAGAGTTCTTTGAAGAACTTGGAAAACCGGCTGATGACGAAAATGCAAGAAAGCTGTACGACCTTGAGGCACTAAAGCTGATTGAAGAGAGCTGCTCTCCTGACCTGATCGTGCTTGCCGGGTACAGAAGAAAACTTAGCAGCGTTTTTTATAAAAAGTTTAAAAACGCGATTATTAACATGTATCCCGGAGACACGACGAAAAAGTACCTGGTCCGCGGCACGCCGGCATCGGTTCAGGCAATCAAGAACAAAGACCCTGAGATCAGATGCACCGTGTACATTGACCAGGAGGGTAAGAGATTCGGAACTGCGATAGCGCAGTCAAAGCCCATTTCACTGGAAAGTTACAGTAAAGACAATATAGAGAAACTTGACGACAGAATAAGAACAGAATCTGAATGGACAACGCTGCCTTTTGTGGTCTTTGACCTGATCTCGCACGGGAGAGTTTCAATTGACAGTAACGGCAACTTATATCTGGACAAACAACTTCTTCCGGAAACGGGCCACCGTTTATAAGTGTATAATTTTTTTGGAAAAGTTGCACAGACTATTATATAATAATCAAGCAAAAAGGGAAAATAAAAAAGGCAAAAAGAACAAGATGAGACAGTTTTCTGGCAACTTTTGTGTGAAGGAAAAATTAAAGAAAACCGATATAAAATATCGTAATACTCATAGGAAGTATGACATTGTTGTTTATTGGAGCAAAGAGGACAATACTCTTATGGCTGAATGTCCTGTGTTAGATTTGTATGTTTCTGAAGATAATAAGTATAACGGTGATATTAACGAATTGGTTGAAGAGTTGACAGAATGTATTGATGAACATATTGATTTTGTTAAAGAAAGAAACAACGGAATTATGTACAGTCTTTATTTAGATAAACAAATTAATGTTATTAATGATTAACTTTTTAAATATAAATCTAAGGACAAGAAAACAACAAGAGTTTTCTTACCAAACAGTTATAAACCAACAAAAAAAACCATCTGCCTGAAATGTACAAAATAGAATTTGATGACGTAGTTCGCGTTCTTTTAGGTAATAAAAAAGTAAATCCAAGATTCAGAAAATCTAATAAAGTTGATGAATAATACTGCTTATCAGCTTAACTATGTAATTCCCAGCCTTTAATATGAGCGTAAGAATAGCTTTAGCTCAGATCAACTGCCGCGTGGGGGATATTCACGGAAACGTAAAAAAGATAATCTCCCGCATAAAAGAAGCTAAGGAAGCTGACGCGGACATTGTAGTTTTTCCTGAACTGGCAACCACAGGATATCCTCCAGAGGACCTCTTGCTGAAAGAAAGCTTTGTTAAAGACAATATGAACGCGGTTGCCAAGATAAAAGGTGCTTCAAAATCAATTATTGCAGTAGTTGGATTTGTTGAATCCAATAGTGCTATCTACAATTCAGCGGCTGTAATTCAAAACGGGGAAATTGCAGGGGTATACAGAAAGTCGCATCTTCCCAACTACGGCGTTTTTGACGAAAACAGATATTTCAAATCCGAAAGCTCGGTCAGTGTTTACAGATCTGGCAACCTGACCTTCGGAGTGAACATCTGTGAGGATATATGGCATTTCGGCAACCCGGCAAAAAAACAGGTCAGCAGCGGAAACTCTCAGCTTATAATCAATATTTCTTCTTCCCCTTACCATTTAAAAAAACCTGAAAAAAGGGAACAAATGCTTATTAAAAGAGCTTCCCGTTACGGCTGCTACCTGGCGTTCTGTAACCTTGTTGGAGGACAGGACGAACTGGTATTTGATGGGAACAGCTGCGTGATAGATAGTTCGGGAGAGGTTATCTCCCGCGCCGCGCAGTTTCAGGAAGATATGCTCCTTACTGACGTTGATATAAAAAAGCCTTTAAAGAAAAAAAATAAAGGCAGCGGCACAGATAAAGCGTCTCCTAAAAACAAGACCGTAAAGTCAGTAAAACTTCAGCCACCGAAAAACAAGGCAAAACGGTCCATACTGCATAGAAAAAGCGAGTTTAAAAGTGAAGAACGGGAGGTTTTTGACGCTCTTGTACTGGGCACAAGAGACTATGCGGTGAAAAACGGCTTTAAAAAGACCATAATTGGACTCAGCGGAGGAATAGATTCATCCCTAGTTGCGGTCATTGCTGCTGAGGCACTTGGAGCCGGGAACGTGATTGGAATTATTATGCCTTCTAAATACAGCTCAAAAGGAAGCGTGGAAGATTCCCTAATACTGGCGAAAAACCTTGGAATTGAAACCCGCAAAATACCGATCAATAAAATATTCAACTCGTACCTTAAAGGCCTTGAAGTTCACTTTGGCAACAGACCGTTCAATAAAGCCGAGGAAAACATTCAGGCGCGTATAAGAGGAAATATTCTGATGGCCCTGTCCAATAAATTTGGTTATCTGGTCCTGACCACAGCCAACAAGAGCGAAACGAGCGTTGGATATTCAACTCTTTACGGTGATATGGCAGGTGGTTTTGCGGTCATAAAGGACATACCCAAGATGCTTATTTACAGACTGGCGCAGTTTTACAACGGAGAAAAAAGCCGCGGCGTAATACCAACTTCGATCATCAAGAAACCACCTTCAGCGGAGTTAAGGCCCGGACAAAGGGACTCTGATTCCTTACCTCCATACGAGCAACTGGACAGAATACTAAAGTACTACATAGAAGACGATCTGAGCGTAAAAGAAATAATAAACAGAGGAGAAGATGAGAAAACGGTCAAGCAGGTAGTAAAAATGGTGGATCAGAACGAATACAAGCGCAGGCAAAGCCCTGTTGGAATTAAAATAACCAGCAAAGCATTCGGAAAGGACCGAAGAATGCCAATAACAATGGGCTATAAAATAACTTCTGAATAGATCATGAAAATTTTAAAGGCGTCTATTTAAAATGGAACTTAGGAAATTATATATTTGAGTAAAACACTTACAGGGATGTGCCGATGAGTTCTCAGGAAAGCATAACAAGAGACCACTCAGTACTATGGATCAAACCGACAAAACAGTTAAAGGATTAAACGGAAAAGATTGAAGTATAAAGACCTTATTGGATAATAAGAGTAACTGATAATTCGGGCAGTTATTCTTGCTCCTGTTTTT
>CAZUNK010000092.1:0-3552 GCA_964622285.1 uncultured Spirochaetia bacterium | reverse complement strand
GGTGCCCGGAATTACGGGTGAGAAGATAGGTTCTCTGGGGCTGACGGAACCTTTTGCAGGGTCGGATGCAAGAAGTATCAGAACCACCGCGGTTAAAAACGGAGATAAATACATATTGAACGGGACAAAAACCTGGATTACGAACGGCACGATCTGTGATTACGCAGTTGTTGCCGCCTATACGAATAAAGAAAAAAAAGGCACCGGGATCAGTATATTTATCGTGGATAACGATGCCCCGGGGTTCTCTGTAAGTCAGAAGATGCACAAACTCGGGCACAGGTCGGCGGATACTTCGGAGCTTATTTTTGAAAATTGTGAGGTCCCCGAGGAAAATATGCTCGTGGGTGAAGGTGGTTTTCAGGGTGCAATGGAAACTCTGCTTGGCGCAAGAATTACGCACGCGGCAAAATCCGTTGGAATTGCCCAGGCGGCACTGGACTACGCCCTGCAGTATTCCAAGGAGAGAGAGGCTTTTGGCAGACCGATCTCCAAATTTCAGGCAATAAGTTTTAAACTTGCCGATATGGCGATGAAAGTGGAAACGGCCAGATTAATGGTTTATAAAGCCGCGTGGCTTTACAGCAATGGAAAGAAATGTTTGAAAGAAGCGTCCATGGCAAAGCTGTATGCGGCGGAAGTAGTACAGGACGTGGCCACCGAATGCGTTCAGGTGCTTGGGGGTTACGGCTACAGCGTTGAATATCTTGCGGAGCGTTACTACAGAGACGCCAAGCTGGCTTCGTTAACTGAAGGTACTTCAGAGATTCAGCGTATTGTTATATCAAGAGAGCTGGGAATATAGATTGACTTTGTTGATATAAATTGGTATTAAGTATATAATTTCGGTTTGATAAAATATATTGTTGAGGTGAGGATATGTCACATAGTTTTCCAGGGGTTGAAGAAACCCGTGAGTTGTTAAAAAAGAAAAAAATAGTGATTGCCGGAGTTGGTGAGACTGAACAGGGAAAGATCCCTGATAAGAGTTCCTTCCATTTTCTTTCAGAAGCATCAAAACTTGCAATTCAGGACGCAGGCATAAAAAAATCGGACATTGATGGTCTGGTAACGGCATTTTCTTTGGTTGAAAATACGTTTATGCACTGTACTACTTTTGCCGATTACTTCGGCATGAGGCCCAGGTTTTTCTCTTCAGTAGCGGTAGGCGGCGCAACCGCCGTTTGGATGGTTGCAGAAGCAACAATGGCTATTGCGACCGGACAGGCTGAAGCCGTTCTTTGCGTGAGAGGGGACAACACGCTTTCGGGCATTTCATCTTCAGGTATGGTTGCTCTGATCAGGGAGATGTGCCATGCGGAGTTTGAGTATCCATATGGACTGACCACCCCGGGTGGTTACGCGCTTGCGGCGCAGAGATATCTGCACGATTTTAACAACAGGCCAGAGCATCTGGCTGCTGTAGCCGTAACGATGAGAAAGCACGCCGCTGATAAAGAGAACGCAATGAACAAGGATCCGCTTACGGTTGAAGACGTGCTTAGTTCAAGGGTAATTGCCGAACCGCTTCACAAGTATGATTGCTCTATAATTTCAGACGGGGGCGCGGCTTTTATAGTTACAACGGAGGAAAAAGCCAAAGAACTGGGAATTGAGAACGACCTGGCTTACCTTTGGGGCATGGGACAAGGTTACTCACATCAGTACCTTACGACCCTTCAGGATATAGATCAGATATACAACGCGGTTGATCATTCAGGTCAGAAAGCTTTTAAAACGGCGGGAATAGGACCTTCGGACGTAAATATTGCCTATCTGTACGACTGCTTTACAATAACCGTTCTTCTTGAACTTGAGGGTCTGGGCTTTGTACCAAAAGGTGAAGGAGGGGCGTTTGCTCTTGAAGGACGTATGGAGATAGGCAAGGACCTCCCGACGAACACGCACGGAGGGCTTTTATCCCAGGCACACCTGGGAGCTATGCACCACGTCGTTGAGGCCACTCTGCAGCTGAGAGGCGACGCTGGCAAGAGGCAGGTTAATGACGCTGAGGTTGCGCTTGTTCACGGCAACGGAGGTATCGTTTCTGCTCACAGCACGGTTGTATTAGGCAAAGAAGCACTTTCATAGATCAGGAGATAACTAAAAATGTCAGAAGAAAAAAAGGAATATAACAAACCACTTCCGGAATTCAGACCAGAAACAAAACCATACTGGGACGCATGTAAGAAGCACGAACTTGTTATTCCAAGGTCAAAAGTCACAGGTGAGTATTTTTTCTATCCAAGGGCGCTGTCCCCGGGCGATGATATGACCGACAATATAGAATGGGTAAAATCGGAAGGGAAAGGCAAGATCTGGACTTATTCAATTCACCACATGGGACCAAGCAAGGCATATAAGGGTGACCCACCGTACGTTGTGGCGCTGATTGAAATGAACGAAGGGGTTAAAATGATGTCCAATGTTATTGACGTGGACGTTAAAGACGTTCACATTGGCATGGAAGTTGAGGTTGTGTTTGAGGACGTGACCGACGAAGTGACCCTTCCGAAGTTCAAGCCAGTGCAGTAAACGATAGGAACTGTTATGGCCAGAAAAACTCGTAGTGACTCACGGGTAAAAAGCGTAGACAAAAAGTTAGGTGTTGGTAGTGTAAATTAAAATACTCATATATGAGGATGGGATAATAAGAGATTCTTAATTGTTGTTATTCCATCGTTACCTTCTTCCTAAATCTCGGGGAGAAGGTGACCTACTCATATATGATATATGGGGTCTACAAGGTGGTTTGATGGTGGTATAAGAGATTTTTAATTGTTATATCTGACCGTCCCTCCTCTTCCTAAATCTTGGGGAGAGGGGTAGTGATAATATAATGAAATTTAAACATAACAATAATAAACTTGGAACGCTTCGCAAGGAGTGGAAAAAGAAAGGTAAATAGTACGGATTATTCCACGACTTTACTTTCAATAATTTAAATATCCCTTGTTCATTAGCTGATTCAGAGGGATTTCAAAAGGAGAAAATACTATGTCCAGGCTTTTTTATGAAGATTTAGAAGAAGGTATAGAGCATAAAAGTTCAGGGAGAACGGTGACTGAAGCTGACGTTGTTAATTTTGCCGGACTCTCAGCGGACTATAACAACATGCACATTGACGAAGAGTTTGCCAAAAAAACGGTCTTTAAGACCAGGGTAGCTCATGGAATGCTCGTTACTTCCATAGCCACGGGCCTTTGGTTTACTATGCCAAGGCTGGCTACTGTTGCTTTCATGGGACTTGAGGATTGGCGTTTTTCCGGGGCGGTTTTTCCGGGCGATACAATTCATATAACCCGTAAACTTGTTGAAAAGAAGGATCATAAGCGTCCAAATATGGGGTTTTTCATATTCGAAGTGAACGTCCACAACCAGAAAGAAGAAGTGGTCCAGAAAGGCAAGTGGGTTATTTTAGTTCAGAGAAAAGAAGAAAAGTAGGCGTTTCCGCGGTTTAAAGTTCCAACGTTCTGAAGTTTCTGTGCTTCAGTATCCGTTCATTCTTAGACGTTTTTCTAACTACACTTGGAATAAGCACAGTATTTGCAG
>CAZUNK010000091.1:0-2903 GCA_964622285.1 uncultured Spirochaetia bacterium | reverse complement strand
AGGGATCTTCACAACGTTTTTTGCAGGCACTTTAACGCAGTCGGCAAAGCCGCCCCAGTGGTTAACTCCTATCACTTCAAACCCTTTTTCCAGCTTTACCGTGGGGTTGACAACAACTCTATCACCCGGCTTTACGTTTGACACATTACTTCCAGCGCTTTCAACATCCCCGGAAATATCAATGCCTCCTACATGAGGCAGGTCAACGGGACGGGGAGATTTTCCAGACCTAAGTCTTAGATCAAGAGAATTAATTGATGACGCTTTTACTCTTACAAGAACATCACCTTCCCCAATCTCCGGAACTTCAGTATCTTCGTACCTGAGTACATCCACATCTCCAAATTCATGATAGATTATAGCTTTCATAATATTTTCTCTCCCGCTGCACTAAAGTAAAACTGAACAATGATGCAGTAATTAAACTAAAAAATACTTTACTGTCAACCACTTAACAAGCAAGCGTGGTAAAATGCCGAAGGGGGGAGTTGAACCCCCACTCTCTATACGAGAACAGGATTCTGAATCCTGCGCGTCTACCAGTTCCGCCACTTCGGCTTAGCAGCAGCTTTATGGCAAATACGGTTTGATTCTAATTTAAAAAGCAAGGAAAAACAAGTTTGCAGAAAGCAAAGCGCTCGTGACAGTTAAGCCCTTTTTCGCATCCAGTTGTGAATAAATGAATAAAGTGCAATATATATAAAACCAAACTGAACCATTAAAAGAAAAACCACCCATAATATATTGCCCGTGTAGAATGAATAACAGGTCTGAAACAGAAACAAGATCCCGATCATCAGTTCAAAAAACGCGGAGACGTCCTTTGAACTGACGTAACTTCTGTTTATCCAGACATCGCGCTTGCTGTTAACGGCGTACTTGGGAGTTCTTTTAAACTCGGACTGCTTTCCTCTCAGCGCTTCAAGAACGGCTCTGGAATTGTTAATTGCAAGTCCGGCACCAAGCGACACTGCTACTGGAATATATTTTAAATGGGTTTTCCACCTCTTCCCATACGTTTCCCTTATAGTTAAATAATAGAAATAAAAAATGCTCCCTGTTCCCGTAAATATTGCTATAACATTAATAATTACCACCTCATACCAGCCAACGGACTCCCAGAAATAACCCATAGGCAGCATAAACGTCAAAAGCGTAAGTAAGAGCAGGTATGAAAGATTGCCAAGCAGATGAAAAACAGATTCTACTTTTACTTTAAGGGGCAGTTGTTCGGACCTCAGTATTCCGGGAAGAAGTTTTTTGGCAGTTTGAATTCCGCCCTTTGACCATCTGTGCTGCTGCGCCTTAAAAGCGTTCACATCAACGGGAAGTTCCGCGTCAGCAACTACGTCCTTCAGGTAAATCAGCTTCCAGCCTTTCATCTGTGCCCTGTAGCTCAGGTCAAGGTCTTCGGTCAGCGTATCATACTGCCAGCCTCCTGAGGACTGGATACAGCTTTTCCTCAAAAGACCAGCGGTGCCGTTAAAGCTGCCGAACACCCCGTGCTCAAATCTCACAGTCTGCTCAATTATAAAATGTCCGTTTAAAAGAACTTCCTGAGCCCTGGTCAGCAGGGAATAGTTTGAATTCAGGTGCCCCCATCTTGTCTGAACTATTCCAACTTCAGGGTCCGAAAAGTAATCCACTGTTTGCTTTAAAAAATTCTCAGGTGGGATGAAATCAGCGTCAAATATGGCAATGATCTCTCCTGTGGCTTTTTTCAATCCTTCGTTCAGCGCTCCTGCTTTGTAACCCTGGCGATTGTCCCTGTGTATACACTCAATATCAAAGCCCAGACCTTTATATTTCTTCACGGATTTCTCAACTATCGTGGTCGTTTCATCCGTGGAATCGTCAAGAACCTGGATCTGAAGCAGGCTTTTTGGATAACGGATTTTACAAACGGCGGAGATAAGCCTTTCCACAACGTACATCTCATTGTAAACCGGGAGTTGTATAGTGACTTTAGGATAGTCTGTAAATCTGGATAGAGGTTTTATATTCCGGCCGCTGTATTTTTTGTAAAGCAAAGACAGATAAAGCCTGTGCAGTCCGAACGTGCACAGAAGTAAAAACGCCGCCGTATATATAACCGTTATGGCTATTTTTATAAAAGGGAATAAATTTTCCAATTGTCCAAACTCAGCGAATTATTAAAACTTGAACTCCCTGATCCGGTCCACTGCACTGGCTATTCTTTCAGTATCAAAAGTTACAGAAACCCTCGCATAGCCTTCCCCTGAACTACCGAACCCATTTCCCGGCGTAACAACGATACCAGCTCCTTCAAGCAATTTTGCAGCAAACTCAGATGAAGTAAAACCATCAGGAACCTCAAACCACACGTAGAACGTTGCCTTTGGCTTGTCGTAATCCAGACCTGCTTCATCTAAACCCCTGCAGAAAAGATCTATTCTTTCCTTATAGATCCTCTTTCTGTCCTCAAGACCCATCTCATAATTGTTCAGTGCCTCAATTCCAGCAACCTGGACCGCCTGAAACACACCTGAATCAATATTGGTTTTTATCTTGCCAAGTCCGGAAACGGCTTTGCTGTTCCCCGCGGCAAAGGCAATTCTCCAGCCCGTCATGCTGAATGTTTTTGAAAGCGAGTGAAACTCCAGACAGACGTCCATTGCACCTTCAACCTCCAGAAAACTCGGAGGTACATAGCCGTCAAACGCAATTTCAGTATACGCAGCGTCGTGACAGACCAGAATATTGTTTTTTGAAGCAAACTCAACCACTGCTTTGAAAAAGCCTTTGTCTGCAGCAGCGGTCGTGGGATTATTCGGGTAGTTCAAAAACATAAGCTTCGCCTTATCAGCCACTTCCTGGGGGATTGAATCAAGGTCCGGCAGAAAGCTGTTTTCCTTCAGTAAAGGCATACTGTAAGGTACACC
>CAZUNK010000090.1:0-2266 GCA_964622285.1 uncultured Spirochaetia bacterium | reverse complement strand
GATTTATTGCTAATCTTAGTAATTCAGCTAATGCAACTGTAGTTGCCATAATCTTATTCTCCCATTTCTCCCCCCCCCCCCTTTTTATATTGTCAATATGTTGAACTGACTTGAGGAACGACTTGCGGACTTCAATCTTTAGAATGATTCAACTTTAACTTCAGTTAATTGGAATCACTTGCAGAAATTTTAATAACTTCCTCTATCGTTGTAACTCCCTGCTTTAACTTTTCAAGTGCACTCTGTCTCAGGGTTTTCATCCCCTGCTGTATCGCCTCTCTTTTTATCTCGGCGGTAGTTGCACCATTTAAAATAAATTCCTTGAGCGTATCAGATAAGAACATTACCTCATAAATAGCGGCCCTGCCCCTGTAACCGGTACCACTGCATTTATCACAACCTTCCCCGCCATAAACAGCAAAACTGTCAACCTCCTCAGCAGGCACTTCCAGATCAATTAAGGTCTGAGGAATAACGTCCAGTTTTTTCTTACAATCATCACAGATATTTCTAACAAGCCTCTGTGCAACAATTGCATTCAATGAAGATGTAACAAGGAACGGTTCAATACCTATATTCAGCAGTCTTGCGATCGTTGATGCTGAATCGTTGGTATGGAGAGTGGAAAGTACCAGGTGACCGGTCAGCGCGGCTTTTACCGCGATCTCAGCAGTTTCATAGTCCCTTATCTCTCCAATTAAAATGATGTCAGGGTCCTGCCTTAAAAAAGATCTCATGCATGAGGCAAAGGTCAGGCCGATATCCTCATGGACCTTGACCTGATTGACGCCTGAAAGGCTGTACTCAACCGGATCCTCAACGGTGGAGATATTTACTTCTTCATTGTTCAGGTCAACTAAACTTGAGTAAAGGGTCGTGGTTTTACCACTCCCCGTCGGACCCGTTATAAGCACCATGCCATAAGGCCGGTGGATCGCTTTTTTAAACACTTCCAGTTGTCTTTCTTCAAATCCCAGCTTTGTCAGATCAAGCTGTAACGCACCCTTGTCCAGTATCCTTAAAACCACTTTTTCACCAAAAACGGTTGGAACTGACGAAACACGATATTCAATGGATTTTTTTCCAACCCTCAGTTTGATCCTGCCGTCCTGAGGCAACCTTCTTTCAGCTATGTCCAGGTTCGCCATGATCTTGATCCTGGAGGAGATCGCTCTTTTTACTCTATGGGGAGGTTGAAGCACGTCATGAAGCACGCCGTCCACTCTGTATCTGATCCTCAGTTTATCTTCATAAGGTTCCACGTGAATGTCACTTGCGCCTTTATTGATCGCATCGGTGAGCATGTAGTTCACAAGTTTGATTATAGGAGCATCTTCATAGGAAGCCTGATCGTCTTCAAGGTCAAGTACCTCTTCAGCTATCCCAAAGTCAACGTCAAACTCATCAATGTCACCTATCATACGGTCAACTTGTTCTTTGGCGTCCTGCTCTTTCTGCTCAACGTCCAGTTTTTCCAGTTCCTCCGGTGTACCGTAAGATCTGTCTATTGCCCTTTTGATGGCTGTATCAGGTGCAATAAAAACTTCAACGTCATGTCCGGTGGAAAACCTCAGATCATCAATGACGTAGATGTCAGATGGGTCAAGCATGGCAACCTTCATAACGTTGCCGCTCAGGTTAACAGGTATTAACTTGTGCTTAAGGGCATACTCCCTGTTGATAATGCCTGAAACCTCCGGCGTTATCTCACAGTCATCCAGGTTTATATGAGGCACTCCGTAAAGTTTGCTCAGTTCTTCAAGCTGCTTGGCCTCATCCCTTATCTCAATCTCACCCTCAGTGGGGAAATCTTTTATTTCCGCACCTTCCTCTGTGCTTCTGTGCTTTTTTTCTTCTGGGTCTGTGTTTGCCATAAATGACATTCCTCCCTATCGGAGTTACTGTAACATAAAACTCCGCATAATTGCAACTGTAAATTTTAATCCACAGTACTTTAATGAGCACTGTATCATACTACACCCTCTCCATTTTTGTCAAGCACGCCAAACATCTGTCTGCTGCTGCCTCATAACATTGTCTGCTTTTACACACACAACGTCTCATCTCAACAGTTCAGGTTCTTACTCCGAACAAAGAACATCACATAACTCTATATGAACAAATCTAACAAGACAAGCCAGTTATTATATCAGCATTTCAAAAACATTGAAATATCAATTTGTAAAATATACAATTGACTACTTTTATTAATTTATCGCACAACATTTAAATACTGCTGTACCTGACGACCTGGACTGCTATACAA
>CAZUNK010000089.1:0-3604 GCA_964622285.1 uncultured Spirochaetia bacterium | reverse complement strand
CTTTTGCTTTGTCTCTATGTTCCGGTTTTATGTGTGCTAAAACTACTGTGATTGCCAGTGTAAGTACACCAAGATCATCGGAAAAACCTACCACCGGCACCAGGTCGGGAATCGCGTCAATAGGAGAGATGAAATAGCCCAGCGCACCAATTATCGTGGTTTTCGCCCAAGCCGGGGTACCATCGTCTTGAAGGCAGTAGTAAAGAATTAATGCTTTCTCTATCACCTCCTTGCCCGCTTTGATCACGAATGAACTAACTTTTTTCCAAAATGATTCTTCGTTGTACTCCTTTCCATAGTCTTTTTCTTCTTCCACAACTGCCTCCTGTAAAACTTGTATTTTAAGACCATTTATCTGTATTTATCCACCCGGGTCCACGCCGAATTAATCTGCCCAATTCTCAAGTTCGCTCCGTTGTTTAACCTGAATAAACGATATAGTAAAATCACGTGTTTGTATAGACCTTTAATTAAAGATAAAAACCAGCTGATTCACTTGTTTTTGCTAAAATTTTTCTAAAAATAAAAATAATATAAAATAATAGAAGTCTTTGGTTTTTATTAACAACAACAGGTAGTTAGAACGTTTTTGACAACCCTTGTACAACCCCAAAATCAA
The DNA here is from genome assembly GCA_964622285.1 of uncultured Spirochaetia bacterium. Taxonomy (GTDB): domain Bacteria; phylum Desulfobacterota_D; class UBA1144; order Nemesobacterales; family JAJCZQ01; genus CAZUNK01. Next base: position 2,985 of record CAZUNK010000089.1, on the reverse strand, counting down.
GTAACATACTGTAATTATTAAAGATTTATTTTTCTTGACAAAACATCTCATACTTCGTTAATATTGTTGACAACCTAAAGCCATTTGGTGGGTGGTTTTTGGAGAGGTGAGTTGAAAAAAAATCTAAGTTCCTTTCAAGAAGAAATACCGTTTTCTGTTACATGGTCTATTGTGCTGGAAAAGATGAGGGAGAAGCAACCCCCATCGGTTTCACATTGGCTTCAACCGCTGAAACTGGTCCATCAAGATGCAAAATCCATAACTTTAGTGGCAAACTCACCTTTTGATAAGAATTGGGTGCAGAACAACTTCGTTGACCTTATAAGTGATACTATTGACGAGATCTACAAAAGAAACCTTGAAATTAAAGTTATTTCACCCGAGGAAAACAAGGAACTGGCTAAATCGGTTTCAAACTCATCAAGTAAAAAACAGAACATTGCACTAACCAGCTTTTTAAACCCTCGGTACTCTTTTGATAATTTCGTCGTAGGACCAAGCAATCAGTTTGCTCAGGCGGCGTCTTACGCAGTTGCATCTGCAGCGTCCACTCAGGAAGAAAGACAAACTCATAACCCTCTCTTTATATATGGAGGGGTTGGACTGGGAAAAACCCACTTAATTAACGCAATTGGAAACTTTGCAATGGAAAAAAGCAAAGGCAAACTGAATGTCTGTTTCGTTACCTCGGAGGAATTTACAAACCAGGTAATATCGGGAATAAAAAACAATAAGATGGACGAGTTCCACGACCGTTACCGTTATGGATGTGACCTGTTACTGATAGACGATATACAGCTAATTGCAGGAAAGGAAAGCACCCAGGACGTATTTTTTCACACGTTCAATGCACTTTATGAATCCAACAAATATATAGTTCTGACAAGCGACAAACCTCCAAATGAAATGCCCAAGCTGCAGGAAAGGATCAGTTCAAGATTTGAGTGGGGCCTAACTGCCGATATTCACCCGCCTGAATTTGAGACCAGAACGGCAATATTAACTCAGAAGGCGGAACAAGAAGGCGTTGACTTCCCGGATGACGCTAAAATGTTCCTTGCACAGCACGAGGTATCAAATATAAGAAAACTGGAAGGAATTTTTAATAATCTGGTAACACTTTCAAAGTATACAGGAAAGGAAATTAATATAGGTTTAGTGCAGCAAACCATAGGAACTATAAAAAGAGACAGCAAGGTAACCACTGTTGAGGGTATTTTAAAAGAGGTCGCAAGCCATTACGACCTTAAAATATCGGACTTGAAATCACCAACAAAACTAAAACATATTGCGGTCCCAAGACAGGTAGCCATGTATTTGTCCCGAAAATACACCGTTTCTTCGTTTCCGGAAATAGGGGAAAAAATCGGGGGAAGAGATCATTCCACCATCGTGCATGGATATAATAAAATAGAAAAAAAACTTGATGAGCAAGATACATCACTTACAAGATCGGTCAGTGCTATTTCAAAAAAAATAGAGAGCCAGATTACCTAAAAAAGTGTGGAGAAGTTTGTTATTAATATGTGGATAGTTTACTATATAAAGATAATTTGAGTTTTCCTGTTGACACAATGTTTAAAAACAAAAATCGTATCCACAAGAGCAAAGGTAATAAAATAAAACTTAAAAAGGACTATTAAACAAATCCACAAGCCTTATTATTGTTGTTGTATAAAATTATTAATTATTAATAGGAGTAATAAAGAATGAAGTTTTCTGTAGATAAACAGATTTTCTTAGAAAAAATTAATTTGATCCATGGCATTGCGGAGAAAAAAACCACCATGCCGATACTTTCCACGCTGCTGCTGACGAGTTCTAAAAATACCGTGACTTTTACCGCTACTGATCTTGAAACTACTATGACCACCTGGATGGAAGCTGAAATAGAGAAAGAATCCAGCATTGCAGTTCCCGCACATAAATTACTTGAGATAGTTAGAGAGCTGGAAGGAAAAATAACGGTTGAGGAAATAGGAAACAGCTGGATTCAGTTAACTACGAGCGCAGGAAATTATAAGATGGCCGGTCTGCCTGCCTCCGATTATCCATCCGTGCCAGAAGTTTCATATGACAGTTTGTTCAATATTGATTCCGCTTTACTTGATGAAATGATCTCTAAAACGATCTACTGCGTATCGTTTGATGACATGAGAAAGAACCTTTCTGGAATTTGCTTTGAGAAAAGTGGAACCAATGACCTGAGACTGGTGGCCACTGACGGGCACAGACTGAGCCTTATTGAAAAAAACATATCCGGTAATATGAAAATAGATAATACCATCCTCGTTCCAAGAAAAGGACTTTCAGAACTCAGGAAGATGCTTAAGTCAGGCAGTTCCAGTTCCAAACAGGGCGAGACCGTTCAGATAGGGGTTGAGAACAACTTCTTTACGGTCGTGGCAAAGGAATCGGTCCTTTTTTCCAGGTTGATAGACGTGGAGTTTCCTGATTACAGGCAGGTTATTCCCGATAAGACGGAGTTTGAAGTGGACATTAACAGGAGCAAGTTTTCGGGAGCTCTGAGGAGGACCTGTATTTTCTCTTCTGAAAGAACGGGGAGCGTAAAAATAACGTTTGATAAAAACTCTCTGCTTCTTGATTCTTCGTCACCCGAGGTTGGAGAGGCAAAAGAGTCCGTTGACGTTTCTTATTCTGGGGATAAAAAAGAGATAGGGTTCAGCGGAAATTATTTAATGGAAGCTCTTGAAGCTATTGATCAGGAAGAGGTCACCGTTGGTTTTACAGATGAACTGAGCCCCGTAGTGTTAAAACCAAAAAAGCCAAAAAACAAAGAAACCTATATCTGCATCGTAATGCCGATGAGAATTTAAAACGCCCTGGTTTGTTTACTTTTTCCGGTTTAAACCCAAAGCGTCAGATACAATCCTTCCCCGTTCCAACTTAAAATCCTGCAGACAGTAACCCTCAAAGTTTTAGTAAAACGCGGACGTTCCTCCGTTCCGCCGCCACCCATGATGG
>CAZUNK010000088.1:0-3355 GCA_964622285.1 uncultured Spirochaetia bacterium | reverse complement strand
AACAAAAAACTCCCTTGAGCAGTCACAGGAAAGCAAGCAGAAGATAGAAGAACAGCTGGATCTGAAGAACAAAGAGCTTGAACAACTTAAAGCCGAGTCTGACAAAAATAAAACGGAGCTTGAAATTTCTAAAAAGGAATTTTTTGGAGTAATGGACAATTACAACTCCGCAAAGGGAACGGCAGCGGTAATATCAAAGGAACTTGAAGAAACCAGGCTGAGAAAAACAAGAACAGAAAAAGAAAAAACGGATCTAAACAACCACAATGCTAAGCTGTCGGCCAACCTGCACAGTTTAAATAACGACCTTGAAAGTTTAAAGCAGGAAGATACAGATCTGAAAAACGAAAGGCTACAGCTGACAAGCTCATGTGAAGTACAAAGAAACAGCTATAACGATCTGACACGGTCAATAAGCGATATTAAGGAAAAAATAAACGAGGTCTCATCAAGAGCAGACGTGCTGAAAAACATACAGGACTCTTACCAGTGGCTGCCCGAGGTGACCAGAAGCTTTATTCTTAATAAAAGTCTTAACGGAGTGGTTGGAATACTGTCAGATTTTATTAAAGTTCCAAAGCAGTATGAAAAGGCACTTGAAGCTGCTCTTGGAGATAAAGCGAACTGGGTAGTTGTAAAAAGCAGCAATGAAGCAATAGAAGCAGTTAACAAGCTAAGAAGCTCCAGTGAAGGAAGGGTTACCTTCATACCCCTTAAGAGCGGCGGACACGTTGATACCCCAGGGGTACCCAGCGGTAAATATCAACCAATCACCGATCTGATATCAACCAGGGACATTGACCCTGGTTTAATAAACTCAATACTGAAAGATATTTTTGTGGTTCCGACGATCAAAGAAGCCATAGAAACCAAAAACAGCTCAGTTGATAACGCTCTGTACACAACGCTGGAAGGTGATTTTATAGACGCCTCAGGCGCCATCACCGGAGGATTTGCCTCAGGCGGCGTATTTGAAAGAAAAAGAGAAATTGAAGAACTGCAGGAAAAACTGAAAAAGCTAAGAGATGATCATGAGAACAAAAGCAAGCAGACGGAAACTCTTTCCTGCGAAATTAATGACGTGGAAAGCAAAATAACCGGACTTGATTCTCTTTTGAAGGAAAAGGAAGTAAAGAGCGTTGAACTTGAAAAAAATATCTCAAATACAGCGTTCATTATTAACGAAAATGAAAAAACTATCCTGAAAACAACCAATGAGATAAAAGAGCTTGATGAACTGATAAAAGAGAGAGAAAGCAAAGTTTTACAATACAACAGCACAGTAAAAACCCTTGAAAAAGACAAGGAAGAATTTGATCTTCGCTTTAATAAATTCGAGGAGATCGTTAAAAACTATGAAGACAGAGAAAAGCTCATAGAAAAGGACATAACCGAATTAAAAGTCCAGGCGGCGGCTTCGGATGAAACGCAGAAATCCACGCGCCGGGAAATAACTGACCTGACAGAAAGAAGCGGCAGGATCACCTCCAAGATAGAGCAGGAAAAAACCGATATCACGTTAAAGGAAAAAGAAAAAACAGACCTGGCAACCAAAGAAGAAACAACGGCAAAAGAGATAGTGGAACTAGAGAATAAAGTCAGCACCACCAGAGAAAAACTGCAAAGCGTGAAAGAAGAAAAACAAAAGGCTAAAGAATCCCTTAACACGGGAAGGATGAACTTAAATGAGATTGAACAGGAGTTGACGCAGCTTAGAGAAAACAGATCATCGTGCGAAGTCTCGCTCCAGGGACTGAGCGTTGAACTTGACAACGTTCGTGAAAAAACCCAGAAGATAAACAAAGAAAAAGGGACCGGACAAGACGCTGCACAACAAATGTCCCACAAGAACCTTTCCGTTGATGAACTGACCAGTAAATATGAAAAAATGAAAGAAAAAATGGACAGACATGGTCTGGTCAACCTGCTGGCGCCCGAACAGTACAAAGAACTTGAAGAAAAGCACGATTTTTTAAGTCAGCAAACCGAGGACATTGAGGAGGCTCTCAGCTCTCTGAAAAAAGCCATAAACAAGATAGATAAAGAATCCACAACAAGGTTTAAAGAAGCCTTTGACGAGATCAACTGTAAATTTGGAGAGATCATAAGCAAGCTGTTTCATGGCGGGGAAGGCAAACTGGTGATAACTGAGCCGGACCAGCTGCTTGAGACGGGCATTGAGGTGATGGTCAAACCCGGAGGCAAAAAATTTCAGTCCATGAACCTGCTTTCCGGTGGGGAAAAAGCAGTTTCCGCAATTGCACTTATAATGTCCGCCTGTCTGATCAAGCCCGTTCCTTTTTTACTTTTAGACGAGATAGACGCTCCGCTGGATGAGAACAACACGGTAAGATTTACCAAGCTCATTCAGGAGATAGGAAAAAATTCTCAGGTTCTTATAATTACTCATAATAAAAGAACAATGCTTGACGTTGACACGTTAACCGGAATTACGGCAAACAGGTCGGCCGTTTCAAAAGTGGTTTCTGCAGAACTGAACGTTGCTTAACCTCCCAGTTTGTATTGCTTTAATAGCTGTTAGTTCTTATACTTTTCTCTGGTTTTTACTCATTCAAAGCCACGTAGTTTCAACGTTATGATTTCTTATATAATAAAAAAGATCGTAGGCTCTCAGAACGAAAGAGCCATCAAGGGCTTGGAAAAAATGGTAAACCAGATAAACGCCCTTGAAACGGAGTTCTCACAGTTCACAAACGCTGAGATCAGATCAAAAGCCAAAGGCTTTATTGACACGGTAGAGCAGAAAGCAGGCAGAAGCAACAGCGGCGAGGAGGACCACCTTGGAAAACTGAACACAGCGCTGGACGAAATTCTGCCATCTGCGTTCGCAGCAGTGAGAGAAGCCGGGCGACGAACGCTCGGCATGAGACATTTCAACGTCCAGCTCATTGGCGGAATAGTTTTACATAAAGGCCGAATAGCAGAGATGAAAACAGGTGAAGGAAAGACCCTGGTTGCGGTACTTCCTTTATTTCTGAACGGAATAAGCGGCCACGGAGCGCATCTTATTACGGTAAACGACTACCTGGCAGCAAGGGATGCCACCTGGATGGGACCTATTTACAGATTACTGAATGTGACGGTAGGCGTGATCAATCACGACACCTCTTACCGCGTTGACTGGGAAGACCCGGAAAGGGCAAACAGCGCAATAGAGCAGAACCTGTCAGTATGGCCAAACGGAAAGGCAGATGAAGAGGTGCCTTCCGAAAAAAATCTTGAGGTTCTATCGGCGTTTAAAACAAAGCTCGTTCCCTGCACTCGCCAGGAGGCTTACGCCTCACATGTAACCTACGGAACCAATAATGAATTTGGATTTGACTACTTAAGGGAC
>CAZUNK010000087.1:0-3783 GCA_964622285.1 uncultured Spirochaetia bacterium | reverse complement strand
ATTTTGTGGTGTTTTTGATTTCATTCATTTTAGAATTCTTTATGGGGTTGCAGATTTCTTCCCCTGGCGAGAAAATCCTCAACAAACTGACCTTTTTACCTGTCTTTCCTGATTTTTTTAGAGATGTAATGCTGGGGATTTGGATACCTCTTCACTTTGTTGTAAATCCACTGTTTGGGTTGCTTATTATAGCTCTATGTACTAAGAATATAGTCCAAGGTTTAATTCATAAGATTTACAAAAGAAAAATATTGTTACCTAATGTTATTTATATTGCTGTTTTATCCCTATATCTGTATTTTGGGGTTTATGAATTCCTTGATAGCAGTGAATACATATATGACAAATTAGAGGGTCTGTTATTGATGCAGGCAATGGTATTAGTAGTAGAGAATCAACAAGCTAATAATCACGGTGGGCAAGAAGGCTCCAGAAATTTAGATAGGTCTGTGTTACAGATGTGACTTTTAAGGTGGTGCTCACATGTTAAAAAACTTAGCAATTATATTTTCCCTATTTGTTTGTTAAAAGAAACAGTAAAAATATTTCAGTATATCAAAAAGTGGCAAATGAGTGGCAAAAATTGATATTGTGGAATGATTAAAGAGTAATAGCGGGTATATTGAATTTCCAAGCTAACTGTTATTCCGCAACTACCTTTCCAAAGAAATAATCTGCAATGTTATCAGTAAGCTGTCCTTGAAATCTGTTAACTATAACTCCTTCTTTACTGATAAAGTACGTTTCGGGTACGCCTGCTATCCCATAGTTGACCTGTATTTCATTGTCCGGATCAAATCCGTTAGGGTAAACAGGTCGGTATTTATTTATAAAATTGACGGCATCTTTGCGATCGTCCCAGATATTAACCCCAATAAAAACGATATCTTTATCCTGAAATTTTTTATATGATCTGTTCAGAACCACTACTTCCTCAACGCAGGGGATGCACCATGAAGCCCAGAAATTCAGAACAACTGCCTTATTATTTAGCGAGCCGGAGCTTAGCTTGTGACCGTCAAAAGTTGTCAAGTTAAAGGGTGGGGGCTTTTCTCCGGTTAGAGAAAAGTTATTAAAAGCGGTGTTATTTGGAAACAGAGCCAGATACATTATAAATATAAACAGGACTATTATGATAAAAACTGAAATTAACGAGACCTTCTTCATATTCTCAATTAAAACCGCCAGATGAGTAGATTGATAATTGTATCAAACAGATTACCTATCACTGTAAATATTGATAGTGGCAAAATAAAGACAAGGCCAAGCGTAGGCGGATTAGCCACTGGAATCAGTTCATTAAAGATCGGGCAGGAAAACTTATGGATCGGGTGGCCTGGAATTGATATAACAAAAAACCCGAAAAAAGACGGTGTCCGATTAAAAAAACTGTTACAACAGAAAAACCTGTACCCGGTATTTCTTACGGACCAGGAAATTGATGATTATTACCATGGGTTTTCGAATGAAACCATCTGGCCCCTCTTTCATTACTTTGCTGAATATGCCGTTTATGATAAAAAATTCTGGAATTCATACAAGGAAGTGAACGAAAAATTCAGCAACGCAGTTGCAGAAATAGCAAAGCCAAACGACATTATATGGATACACGATTATCACCTGATGTTGTTACCTAAACTGGTAAGAGAAAGACTTCCCAACGCTCAGATCGGTTTTTTTCTGCATATTCCGTTCCCTTCTTCTGAAATATTCAGGCTTTTACCCTGGAGAAATGAAATAATTGAAGGTCTGCTTGGTTCCGACCTTGTGGGTTTTCATACTTTTGATTATGTAAGGCACTTTGCAGAAAGTGTGAGGAGAATAATAGGTATTGAGCACCATTTAGGGAAGTTCACTGTTGATCAAAGGCCCATAAAAACCGATATATTTCCAATGGGCATTGACTTTGGCAAGTATTACAAGGCTACGCAGAAGGACGTAGTGAAAAATAAAGTCAAACGCATAAAGAAAAGAATAGGTGGCAATTATACCATCATCCTGTCCATAGACAGGCTTGACTACACAAAAGGGATCACTCAAAGGCTTGAAGCATATAAGTTTTTTTTAGAGAACAATCCCAAATACAGAGAAAAAGTGATCTTCTACACCATAGTTGTTCCGTCAAGAACGGAGGTGCCTCACTATAAGCAGCTTAAAGATCAGATAGACAACCTGATCGGAAAGATAGATGGACAGTTCGCCACTCTGAACTGGAACCCTATCAGGTATCTGTACAGAACGTTTGATTTTAACGATCTGATAGCTCTTTACTGTCTTGCGGATATTTTATTCATAACGCCGCTGAGAGATGGAATGAACCTTATTGCCAAGGAGTTCATCGCGGCGAAGACAGAGGGTGAAACAGGGGTGTTGATACTGGGTGAAATGGCAGGTGCGGCAAAAGAACTTGGTGAGGCAGTGATAATAAATCCCAACGATGTGGAACAGACTTCCAATGCTTTAAAAATGGCAATTGAAATGTCCCCCGGCGATCAAAGAAGAAGAATGATGGCAATGCAGAAAAGACTGAAAAGATACGACATTAAACGGTGGGCCGGGGATTTTATGGAAAGCCTTGATGAGATAAAAGTTATAAGGGACAGGATGCACTCAATTGAAATTTCAATTGATGTAATGAAGCAGCTGACCGGCAGATACAGGAAGAGAAAGAACTGTCTGTTCCTGCTTGATTATGATGGCTCTTTGATAGAATTTGATAAAGACCCCTTAAAAACAAAGCCTGATGCCGAGCTGTCAAGGATATTAAAACATCTCTCAAATGATAGAAAGAATGAAGTCGTTATAATAAGCGGAAGAGATAAACGGCTGCTGGAGAAGTGGCTTGGAGGTCTGACCAATGGGTTAGCAGCCGAGCATGGAATATGGCTCAAGGAGAGCAATGAAAGATGGAAAATGATTGAGCAGCTGTCCGCAGACTGGAAGAAAGACATAAGGCCCGTACTGGAGCTGTTCGTTGACAGAACTCCTAACTCTTTCGTGGAGGAAAAAAAATACTCTCTTGCGTGGCATTACAGAAACGTGGACCCTGCACTTGCAATGGTAAGGGTGGGAGAGCTGAAAGACACCCTGTCGCATAAAATGGTTAATATGGAGATTGCAGTGCTTGAAGGCAATAAAGTGGTTGAAGTCAAGCTTTCAAGAATTAACAAGGGCAGAGCGGCTCTTTCCTGGATCAAGAAGAAAAAGTGGGATCTGATAATAGCAATAGGGGACGACTGGACTGATGAGGATATATTTGAAGAGCTTCCCAAAGATGCCTTTTCTATAAAAGTGGGTCACGGCGCTTCAAAAGCAAAATACAGATTGCCCAACGTGCAGTATGCAAGGGATTTTCTATCTCAGTTTCTGAAGATAAGATAAAAGAGCAGTTGAGCGGAAAAAATTTACAGGATCTGGCATCTGAAATTACAAGACGCAGCCTGATCAATCGTTCAGTAACAGAGGAACGATGCTTTTAAGCAGGTCCCCGTCTTTTTTACCGATTTTTATCAGGATGCTTTTAATATCATCCCATAGGACTTCAGGTTTTCTTATCTCGTTCTTCAGCTTTAAAAGCAGTACTTTCAGCTCCTGATCAGTCATTTTGCTTATGTACTCTTCAAGCAAATCATTTTTATTTTTTTTATCTTCAGACATATTAATATAAAGCAGAGAATAACTGTTAAATGTCAACCAATCAAAGATATAACAAGCTATAATGGTTCTAAGAGTATTAGGGTGGTTTTTCATAGTCTTTTCTATTTTACTGTCCATCGGTTCATA
>CAZUNK010000086.1:0-2788 GCA_964622285.1 uncultured Spirochaetia bacterium | reverse complement strand
GTTCTGGGGGCGTTTGGCATATACTCCACCTGGAGAGCACTGGCTAACGAGTATTACAAAACGGAACTGGACACTTTTGGATTTTATTACCTCTCGCCGTTTTATTCCCCTGAGATATTAGCGGACTGGTGGCCGTTCTCCCCTGCAATACTGATACTCTGGGCCCCGCTGGGATTCAGAGCAACCTGCTACTACTACAGAAAAGCATATTACCGTTCTTTTTTTCTTTCTCCCCCCGCGTGCGCGGTTGCCCCGATCAGAAAGAACAGCAATTACAAAGGAGAGTCGGCACTGCCCTATATTTTACAGAACACACACAGATTTTTCTTCTACGCTGCAACTGTGGTACTGATATTTCTGTGGTATGACGCAATTCTCGCTTTTAAGTTCAAAGACGGTATAGGCATAGGCCTTGGTACAGTGGTTCTGACCGTTAACGCGTTCTTGCTGACCCTTTATTCCTTGTCCTGCCATTCGTTCAGACATTTAATCGGAGGTAAGCTGGATGTGTTCTCCCGCTGTCCTACCAGGTTCAGGCTCTGGGGCGCAGCAAGCGTTATGAATGAAAAACACATGCTGTACGCCTGGATCAGCCTGGTGTTCGTTGCTCTGGCCGATCTGTACGTAATGTTGGTTGCCAAGGGAATAATCACAGACGTGAGGTTTATATAGTAATGGAAAACTTTGAAACACATTCTCATGACGTTCTGGTCATTGGGGCCGGTGGCGCGGGTCTGAGAGCCGCTATTGAATCATCGGCAAAAGGCGCCTCCACGGGACTTGTATGTAAATCCCTGCTTGGAAAGGCCCATACGGTCATGGCAGAAGGCGGCGTGGCGGCAGCTCTTGCGAACGTTGACGTAAAGGACGACTGGAAAGCTCACTTTAAAGACACTATGCTGGGCGGAAAAATGCTCAATAACTGGAAAATGCCTTTTAATCATGCGCATGAATCACCCGAGCGCATTTATGAACTTGAACAGTGGGGAGCGGTTTTTGACAGAACCCCTCAGGGAAAAATAATGCAGAGGATATTTGGAGGGCATACCTGGAAAAGGCTTGCGCACGTGGGAGACAGAACCGGCCTGGAAATGATAAGAACCCTGCAGGACAAAGGCATACACTCAGGTATTGACGTATATATGGAGTGTACCATCACCCATATTATTAAAGACGGCGATAAAATAGCGGGAGCGTTTGGGTACTGGAGAGAAAGTGGAAAGTTCGTTCTGTTTAAAGCAAAAGCTATCGTTCTGGCAACGGGAGGGGTAGGCAAGGCCTATAAAGTAACCTCAAATTCCTGGGAATATACCGGGGATGGACACGCCATGGCTTATGAAGCGGGGGCGGAGCTGATAGATATGGAATTTGTTCAGTTCCATCCAACGGGAATGGTCTGGCCCCCCAGCGTTAAGGGAGTTTTAGTGACTGAAGCGGTAAGGGGAGAAGGCGGCCTGCTGACAAACAGCAGCGGGGAGAGGTTCATGAAGAAATACGACCCTGACAGGATGGAGCTTTCAACCCGGGACGTTGTTGCGCGGTCCATCTATACCGAAGTTCAGCAGGGACAGGGTTCTCCGCACGGGGGGGCCTTTTTGAACATATCCCATAAAGGCGCTGATTACGTGAAGAAAAAACTGCCGAGCATGTACCATCAGTTCAAGGAATTTGCAGATATAGATATTACAAAAGAGCCAATGGAGGTTTTTCCCACTACCCATTACATCATGGGCGGCGTGAAGGTGGACGGGGACACCTGTGAAAGCATTGTCAGGGGACTTTTTGCCTCAGGGGAGGTATCCGGCGGAATGCACGGAGCCAACAGACTTGGGGGCAATTCTCTCTCAGACCTGCTTGTGTTTGGTAAAAGATCAGGTGAGGCGGCTGCAGATTTTGCAGGCAGCAGTACAGATTCAACTTCAATTTCAAAAGATCACCTTGAAAGCTGTATTAACGAACTTTTAGAGCCTTTTAATAACTCCGCCGGCGAGAACCCTTACACGATACATCAGGAGCTTCAGGAGGTAATGGGAGAGTACATAGGGGTGTTCAGAACTGAAGAGAACATGCAAAAAGGTGTGGAAGAGATCTTAAAATTGAAGGACAGAGTGAAGAACCTGAAGATAGAAGGGTCCAGGATGTACAATCCCGGCTGGCATCTCTGCAGGGACCTGAGATCAATGCTGATAGTATCAGAAGCGATTGCAAGGTCGGCGCTCCAGCGTCAGGAAAGCCGCGGTGCGCACAGCAGGGTTGATTTTGAAAAGACGGACGACGAGAGGTGGGGAAAGATAAACTCCAGCGTTGCCGGTGACTGGGAGAAGATGAGCGTAAAGACTTCGCCTATCCAGGAAATGCCAGGGGATCTAAAAAGCCTATTTGAGGAGGACGGTTAAATGTCAGAAGTGGTTTTCAGAGTGTTCAGAGGTGACGCAAGTTCAGGTGAAGAGAAGGAGTACAAAGTGCCTGTGGAAGAAGGGATGGTGGTTCTGGATGCTCTGCACTACATTCAGGCCACTCACGATCCGGACCTTGCGGTCAGATGGAACTGCAAGGCGGCAAAGTGCGGGTCATGCAGCACGGAGATAAATGGAAAGCCCAAACTGTCGTGTAAGACGCGAATTGACCATCTGCCGAAGGATAAGCCGGTTACCGTGTATCCGATAAGAACTTTTCCGGTGATCAAGGATCTTGTAGCCGACGTATCGTGGAACTACGAAGTGAATAAAAAAATACCTCCTTTCACTCCAGTTACGGACAAGCCGTTTGAAATGTATCAGGATGACGT
>CAZUNK010000085.1:0-6114 GCA_964622285.1 uncultured Spirochaetia bacterium | reverse complement strand
CAGGTTCAAGTACAGATTAGAAGATCATAGCTGGATTATTGAGAGAATAGCTCCGTAGCTTGAATTTGTTCATTTCCGTATTAAAAAAGTTTTTGAAGTGATAACTTATCTTTCCATCTCCTTATCATAACATTAGACCTCTCACGAAAGTTGGGAGGTCTATTGTTTAATTTTCCGTTTGTTCCTGTGTGGCTTTGAACTTTTTAACTATCTCAGCAGATACCTGCGACGGCACTTCTTCGTAGTGGAAAAATTCCATTGTAAAACTGCCTCTGCCGCTTGTAATAGACCTTAGTTCAGGCGCATAGGTCATAACTTCCGACATTGGGATCAAAGCATCAATACGATGACCAGCCAAAGAAGAGTCCATCCCTGAAACCTTGCCCCTTCTGGCGTTTATATCACCAATTACGTCTCCCATGTTTTCCTCAGGAACGTATATGTTCATTTTCATAATTGGTTCTAACAGTACCGGATTGGCGTTCTCCATTGCTTTTTTAAAGCCCATTGAGCCCGCTATTTGAAAGGCAATGTCGGAAGAGTCCACCGGGTGATGCTTGCCGTCAAACAGGGAAACTTTAACGTTTGTTACGGGAAATCCTGCAAGGATGCCTTGCTTCATTGCATCCTGTACTCCTTTTTCAACTGATGGAATGAAGTTTTTAGGTATTACTCCACCAACTATTTCATCCACGAATTCGTAGCTCTCTCCGGTCTTAAGAGGCTCTATTCGCAGTTTGGCAACGCCGTACTGACCTCTGCCTCCCGTCTGCTTGACATACTTGCCTTCTGCTTCCGCTTTACTTTTGATTGTTTCTCTATACGGCACTTTAGGGGTTTTTAGATCAACGTTCACTCCGTATGAATTTCGAAGTTTTTCAACAGTTACTTCAATGTGCATCTGTCCCGTGCCTGAAATAAGAAACTCGCTTGTTTCCAAGTCCTTATGAAATTTTATCGCAGGGTCTTCTTCCATTATTTTTGCAAGAGAACCCGTTAACTTATCCTCATCAGCCCTTGTTTTAGGCTCTATGGCAAAGGAAAGAACAGCCTGTGGTAAGTCAACTGATGGGATTACACATGGATGATCAACGTCACTTAAAGTCGTGCCGGTACTTATGTCCTTGAGCTTGCTCAATCCAACTATATCTCCCACTTTAGCTTCGTTTATCTTGTGCTCAGTTTTTCCAACTAATCGTGCAATATGGGATATTTTGGTTTTAGAGTTTGTAGAGGAATTGTAGAGAGTTGAGTCAGCTTTGACGATGCCGGAGATAACCTTTCCGATGCTTATTTTACCTGTAAAGGGGTCGGAGATCGTTTTAAATATATAAACAGAACAAGGAGTTGTAGCGTCTGGTGATATTGTAATGCGTTCCCCGTCAGGATTCCTGCAGTTTATGTCTTCTTTCTCAACTGGAGATGGAAACAGGTCCTTAATATCCTGCAGAAGAGAGTACAGACCCAGAATCTTTTTTGAAGAGCCCATTAGCACGGGATAAATAGTTGATCCTTTCACGCCTTTTTTGTACATGTTGATGATTGTATCGTGATCAATTTCCTCGCCTTCCAGATATTTAACTAGGGTTTCGTCATCTTGTTCAGCTATGGTCTCCAGAACTTTATCATAGTAACTGTTTGCCATTTCAACCATGTTCTCTGGAATTTCAAGAACATCAAATTTGTTTCCGCCTTTATAAACAAAGGCTTTCATTTCAAAAAGGTTTATAACTCCCTCAAAGTCATCTCCTTGACCCATGGGTATTGTAATTGGCACTGTTTTGATATTGAGGCTTTTTTCAATATATTCCAAAGACCTTTCAAAATTGGCGTGCTCTTTGTCCATATTGTTCATAAATAAGATTCTTGGGATGTCATTTTTAACTGCCATGCTCCAGTATCTGTCAAGTTGCTCTCCTGAACCCTCAACTCCATTAACCACAAAGATAGCTGCATCAGCTACTTTTATTGCACTGTCTGCTTCAAACAAAAAATTTGAAAACCCTGGGGTGTCAATAATGTTTATCAGATATCCCTCATGCTCAAAATGAGCAATATGGGAGGTTAGGGACATCTTTCGCTGCTTTTCTTCTTGCGTATGGTCAAGGACCGAACTGCCGCTGTCCACCTGTCCCAGCGTAGTTGTGGCCCCAGTAATGAAAAGCAGTCCTTCCAATAGAGTAGTCTTTCCAACTCCATGGGGACCTATTATGGCTATGTTGCGTACTCGCTCTGGAGAAACGTCCAACATTCATGACCTCTCAAACCAACATATCCTTATTATAGGATTGAGAGGTCTTTGTTGTAAAGCTATTTTTTGAATTCTGGCTAGTGTACTGGCAATACGAAATTATTTTCCAATTACGGCGTCCATATTTATAAGAGGTACACCTTCGCTGCCGGAAAATTTCGGAAGTTCACCGTCCCACTTTTCCGCTATTCTGAGCTGAATAAGTTCCGGATTGTTCTTAAGCGCCTTTGCCTCCCTTCCAATTGCATCTGCTCGTGCCTTTGAAGCAACTGTAATTTCGTAAGCCTCTGCATCTGCGGCCAGTTTTCTTTCAGCAGCTGCAGCTTCGGCTTGAGTAACTCTTCTGGCTTTTTCATTTTTTGCCTGCAGGGCTTCTTGTTCGGCTTTTACCTTCAGCTCAATTGCCTTGTTGAACTCATCGGAGAAATCAAAGTCCGTAATGGCAACATTTGCGATCCTCAGTGCGTTCTTAACTCCTTTTTCACTGAGAGTTATAGTGATGAAGTTGTTAATTGCCTCTTGTATTTGAAGTTTTACCTCCGCTCTTTTGGTTACAAGCTGCTCTGCGGTATACTGAGCGGTGATGGCTTTAACGGATTCCTGAATTGCAGGTTCAATAAGGGTGGCTGAAACTATATCCCTGTTCCCTATCTTTTGAAAGGTCAAAGGGGCAACTTCCCCCACCAGAGAGTACTGGACGGTAACCTGAGTTCTAACGGTCTGCAGGTCCTTTGAGGCAGCCTGGGCTTTTGCGTTTGCTTTTGTAAGCCTGACGTCCATCTGCTCAACTTTATCAAGAACTGGCTTTCTAAAATGGAACCCTTCCGGCAGTGCTTCAAGCTGTACGGCTCCCAGGGTTCTGACTATACCTACATGACCACTTTCAACTACCACAAAGGTGCTGGAAACAATGAAGAACAGTATGATGATCAGCATAGGTATTTTAAGACTTAACCCTGTAAATAAATTGTTTACTTTACTCATAATTACCTCCGGTCTTTGTTTTATATTTTTTAACTTAATTTACGTCAATTACTTTTAGTTTGAGCCTTTTTCTAAGAGGGTCAACTTTTTCAACTTTCAGTACAACTTCATCATATTCCTTTAAATTTTTTACAGTGTTGTTCCTGATCGGCACCTCGACAAAGAAATCAGTTAGATAGACGGACAGGACCCGCTCATTCACAAAACTGACAATGCCTTTAATACTTTGTTCAATATTGTCTTGTAAGTACTTGTATAACCAGTATTTTTTTCTTTCTTTCTGAAGAAGTCTTGCTTTGCCAAGTCCGTTTGTCACGGTAGATATGATCTCAGAAAGCTCTTTATCATCATAAACCCATTCGTTACCCTCTAATATACCAATAATTTGTCTCTGGGCAACTAAATCAAAGTATCTCCTTATTGGAGAGGTTATTTGCACGTAGGGATCAAGTCCAAGGGACCTGTGGGGACCAGGATCGGTACGGGTAAAGGAAGGTCTCAGATATTTAACTACTTTTATGGAATACAGTGGGTCACTTATCTCCAGTTCTCTCCCTTCCTTAGGCACTTCTTCATTTTGCACTCTGAATATTGAAGGGATCTTATGATCTTTTATGAACTTAGCCGCTAAGTTGTTGGTAAGGATCATAAGTTCGGCAATTATGATGTGCGGAATGGAATTCATGTAATTTTTATAAGTACGTGCGCTGCCGTCCTTGTTGACTGTGATCTTGAGTTCTGGTAGATGCAGAATAAAGGCGCCTTTGCTGAGCCTTTTTTTTCTAAGAGCAATTGCTATGTTCGCCAGTTCCCTACTTTCTTTTTCTTTAAGAAGTCCGTTTGACGCTTGTTCATAGGAAAGATTGTCTGAGACCGAGATAATCGATCTTACAAATCTGTATTCCTTTACTTCATAGGTTTTCTTGTCAAATTTCAATAAAAGGGATATTGCCTGCTTGGTTTTTGCCTTAACAAGGCTGAATTTTTCTTTTACAAGTCTCTGGGGAAATATACTTATCTGCTTATCGGGGATGTATATGGTCTGACCTTTGGTGCAGGCTTCAATGTCCAGACTTGAACCTTTCTTTATGTAATGGGCAACGTTGCAGATATGGACCCCTAGTTCAATTACGTCCTTATTCAGGTCAATGGATATTGCATCGTCAATGTCTTCAGTGTTCTCATCGTCAATTGTAAATACTTTTTTAGAGGTCAGATCAACAAGGTCGCCTTTTTCTAAAGTTGACAGTACTATATCGTCAACTTCACTCAGGGACCGTTTTGAAAACCTTCCGTGTTCTTCAAGTTTTTTCAGGTCAGGACTTGTACTACTTTCCCATTCACCTGTTTTGATCAGAAGTTCAGTTGCATCCTCAATGGTGTTTATCCCAAGCTGATGGACAAAAAACTTAGCCTCTCTGTATTTTTCCTTGTTGCTTTTGGCAACGACGTAATGCTTAATGAGGTCAGTGAAATATATTCTGTCAAACGCTGGATCTTCAGCTAAAACGCCTTCATTGAGAAAGTTTTTAAAGTACTCTAACGCAGCCGAGATTTCCTGGTTTCTTCTTTTTTCTTTTTCTATCTCCCACAACCTGCTGTTAACTTCAGCCTCAGGCAATGGAAAATACTGTCCTTCAGCCTTTTTGAAATAGATGGTGTCTTTGTTAATGGCCCAGTAGATCTTCAATACTTCGTTACAGTCATAAGATCTGCCGCCACAGTATATCCCGATCAGGTCACTGAACGACATTCTTTCAGCAGACCCGGATACCTGGTTCCATAAAAATTCCAGATCAACTTCCTTGATACTTTCATTCAGCTGTTTTCTGTAGTTTCTTAATATCAGTTCTCTGTCAGGGTCTACGATTATTGACGTTTTAAGTTCAATCTGATCAAGGTTGACGTCTATCTGTTTACCATCTTCTGATAATACCGTTAGAAGGTCGTTGCTGACTGAGCATACCGAACCAAGTACGGGTTTGTTTCTTTTGGCAAATACGACCAGTTCATTGGGAGAATAAGCAGAGTTCATTATAGTTGATCTTGCATTACTGGTTTTTCTTGTACTCTACTGAACTTTTAATGAACTCTCTGAACAGCGGGTGGGGAGTCAGGGGGTTTGATTTGAACTCAGGATGGAACTGACAGCCAAGAAACCAGGGATGCTCTTTAAGCTCAACTATTTCTATCAAACGGTTGTCCGGGGAAACCCCACACAGGACCATTCCATTTTTTTTCAATCTGTCTCTGTAGTTGTTGTTTACTTCAAATCTGTGTCTGTGTCTTTCAGAGATTTTAGCCTGATTATATGCTTTATGTGCGAGTGTTCCTTTTTTCAACTTGCAGGGATATGCTCCGAGCCTCATTGTACCACCCAGCCCATTGATGTTTTTTTGTGAGTCCATCAAGTGAACAACAGGGTGCTTGATTCCGTTACCAACCTCACTTGTATTGGCCTTTGTAATACCACAGACATTTCTGGAAAACTCAATTATGGCCACCTGCATCCCCATGCAGATACCAAAAAACGGGATCTTCTTTTCTCTTGCGTACCTGGCAGCTTCTATTTTACCTTCAAGTCCTCTGCTCCCGAAGCCCCCTGGTACAAGAATGCCTTGTGCGTCATCCAGTAAATTAGCGGCACCTTTTTTCTCAAGTTCCTCCGAATCCACATATTTTATAGAAACTTCCAGACCGTTGACCAGTCCGCCATGAAAAAGCGACTCATGAAGACTTTTGTAAGCATCCTTATGGGAGACGTATTTTCCAACAACTGCTATTTCAACCCTGTCATCTATACCGTTTATGTTCTCCACCAACTTCTCCAGTTCACTTACATCGGGTTTGCGGGTCCACATATTCAGACTGTTCACTAC
>CAZUNK010000084.1:0-1626 GCA_964622285.1 uncultured Spirochaetia bacterium | reverse complement strand
ACTTCACCGGTATCTGCGCCTGGTTATACTTTTTTATGTTCTTTCTCAGATAACCGCAGTCCGGACACAAAGAAATTACATCGTAGTTGTTTTCATTTTTATGATTTACAGAACCTCTGCCGTTACAGGTCTTGCACGCCTCCACGCATTCGCACGGCTGAAGGCGGGAGAACTTTTCGCTCTTATGGACAAAATAACCTTGATGACGGCATTCTTTGCAGCCAATCCGCTTTTTACGTTTTGCTTTCACTGCTTATCAACTTCAAATGGATTAAAGGATATGTATTTTTCTATTATGAGATTTTTTAACCAAGTATTCAACAGTTTTTCTTTTGACCGCTCATTTATATAATCACTGCGGCTGTTTAAAAACCTGTTCATCTCATCTTTGAGGCCCGCGCTGCGCGCCTCATCCAGACAGCTGGGTATCCTGCCGAAATATTCCTCCTCGATCTCGTTTACCTTTTCGAATATGTTTTTTTCAGAAGCATCCAGCATTAAAAGCTTTTCCTTGTACTCACTGTGCAGATCTTTTAAAGCGGAGGAGGTCTCCTTTTCTATTAATCTGCTGAAGTTTTCCGACAGGTCCTTTAAATAAAGTTTCACCTCCAAAGGACCGGTCCCCTCCGGCGTGGGCTTGCTTGCAGGTTCACCTGGTTCTGCCTCACTGCTTTCAACCTGATCCCTGCAGTCATAGATGCTTCTGATACCTCTTTCCGCGCTTTGTTCAAACGCATCTCTTATGCCCTTTATCACCTGCTCCTTTGACAGGCCCCTGCTTTGCCACTCTCTTATAAGATGAGCATCTCTGGAAGAAACCATAAGCCCCTTTCCGCAAAGGGTGAAGAAATAGTTCATAACATCTTTGACAAAAGTATCAGACTGGCTCATTCATATACCAAAGGCAAAACCGCAGTTTTAAATGATCAGTTTATTAATCTTTTCATCTCCGCGATCGTTTCGGAGTAGCTCTGCGTGGAGAATATGCCCGACCCTGAGACTATAACATCCGCCCCTGCATCGGCAACTTTCTTGACGTTGTTCAGCTTAATGCCCCCGTCCACCTCAATTAAGGGCTTTTGAGCTAATTTCATACCGTCAATGGTCTTTCTTAATCTTTTTATTTTATCGGTCGTGGATTCTATGAACTTCTGACCCGAAAATCCCGGCTCAACGGACATCACTAAAACCAGGTCCACAATAGGCAGAAGCTCGTCCAGAACGCTCAGCGAAGTGGCAGGATTGACGGCTATGCCCGCCATTACGCCATAAGACCTGATCTTTGAAACGGTGCTGTACAGAAGGTCGCTGGCTTCGGCCTGTACCGTAAGTATCCTGCAGTGAGGCTGGGCAGCTTCTATAAACATTTCTGCAAACTTGTCCGGGTTGTCTATCATTAAATGAATATCCAAAGGAGGAGGGTCTGACTGCGAGAGTGCCCTGACAGTCGGAATCCCCATGCTTATGTTGGGGACAAAATGCCCATCCATTACGTCAACGTGTAAGAGATCAGCACCGGCTTTTTTCACGGCACTTACCTCCTCTGAAAGCCTTGACAGGTCCGCTGCTAAAATTGAAGGTGCGATCAGTTTTTTCATGACTGAGGGAGCAATTATCCTGTAACTT
>CAZUNK010000083.1:0-1824 GCA_964622285.1 uncultured Spirochaetia bacterium | reverse complement strand
CTCTATGATCAAGTGAGCTCTTTTCATCTTTGGCGTCAAATTGTACTTTATCGTTTAAAGCTAAGTACGGTTTAAGCCACCGTGATCTTTTTTTCCAGATAGACGTTCTGAATTGAGTTTAAGATCGCTATGCCTTCGTCCACTGGTTTTTGAAATACCTTTCTGCCGGAGATGAGTCCCATTCCGCCCGCTCTTTTGTTTATAACGGCCGTTCTTACGGCGTCAGCTAAGTCGTTGGAACCCGATGCCCCGCCGGAGTTTATCAAACCCGCCCTGCCCATATAACAGTTGATGACCTGATAGCGGTTTAAGTCTATCGGATGTTCCGAGCTCAACTGCGAGTAGACTTTTTCGTCCGTTTTTCCAAAGTCGACTGCATTAAAACCGCCGGTGTTTTCCGACAGCTTCTGCTTGACGATATCAGCCTCAATGGTTGCAGAAAGGTGGTTGGCCTGTCCTTCCAGGTCTGCTGATAAGTGATAGTCAACATCGCCTTCTTTGAACGCCGGGTTTCTCAGATAGGCCCACAGGATAGTTACAAGCCCCAGGCTGTGCGCGTACCGGAAAGCCTCTGAAACTTCCTGTATCTGCCTTGAACTATGCTCTGACCCGAAATAGATCGTAGCCCCTACTGCAACTGCTCCCATTTCAAACGCCTGATCTACGTTTGCAAACATTATCTGGTCGGCTTTATTCGGATAGGTGAGAAGTTCATTGTGGTTGATCTTGAGAATGAAAGGTATTTTATGCGCGTATTTTCTTGCCACTGCCCCAAGGACGCCCAGCGATGACGCAACTGCGTTACATCCGCCGTCTATTGCGAGCTTTACTATGTTCTCAGGATCAAAGTAAATGGGATTTGGCGCAAACGATGCTCCTCCTGAGTGCTCAATACCCTGATCAACTGGCAGTATTGACATATATCCCGTTCCTTTTAATTTGCCGGTATTGAAGATGGTCTGTAAGTTCCTGAGCACAGCTATCGGTCTGTCCGTGGGGACAAAAACCCTGTCAATAAAATCTTTACCGGGCAGGTGCAGATTGTCTTTGGTAACGGTTGTACTTTGATGATTTAAAAGATAATCGGCTTGATCTTCTAAAATTTCAACGATCTTGTCTATGCCTTTGATGGGCTTGATCATTTTCATCTCCTTATTTGTCCTCCTGCGTTTTTTCACGGACGGGCAGGATATAAACAGGTTATCACAAAAAGAGCTAAATGGTAAATGAATTTGAGAGTTCAGCATGACTGCTGAACATCAGTCGGAACAGGAGCTATATCAAGTTCCATACCGAAAGGGTTTTTATAGATGAATCAAATCAAAAGCTCCATAGCTGGTCAGGATCAGTGAAAACGCCGAAAGAAACATACAGGAGTCATGAGCTGAGGAATTGGCAGGGATTACTCCTTATTCCATTCAAATAGAATAAAGATTTTACTATTCTAATTTTTGACATTTGATTAGAATAAGGAAAGACGAAAGAGACAATCGGATGAGCATGGTTGAGGAATTGTGGAACAATGTACAATGCAATTCATTACTGACAACTAATTATTTTTCTAAATATAATTCCCTAATTTATATAGTTCCGAGTTATTTACTTTTTTTTGGTGGATTGGAGGGTTTTTTAGCTCGGGGTTTTGGGGGTTTTGTGGTAGCTACTGAATTATTGACTTGTCTTTTAGGTCCTTGCCTGTTTTCTGTTTTGCTCATTTTTAACCTCCTTAGATGTTGCTAGATATAAATACAATTATTATAAGCACAGCCAAAAAAAAGGATCCCCCTGCCAATAAGTTTAAAGGAGTCACCAATTTATCCCAAC
>CAZUNK010000082.1:0-4704 GCA_964622285.1 uncultured Spirochaetia bacterium | reverse complement strand
GATCTCTTTTGCTCTTGTTCCCTTTAACAAAAACTATCTTTGAGGTGAAAAACCCATCTATTCCCGCCAGACTTTTTATCACTACGTTTGAAAATCTGTGGGCTGCCTCTCTGATCTTTACGGGACTGGCAGTGTAAGTCTTTCCATCCAGGGGCTTTTCCCACCAAACGTCAAAAACTCTGAGAGCTAAGGTGAGTTTGTTATCAACTACCTTGTACTGACCGGCAATAACGGCGTCTATTCCTTTTTCATAAAGAGATTGAAAATCAATGTTCCCTCCTACTGAATCAACAACCTTTTCAAACCTGACGTCAAACAGCGCGGCGTTTTCAAGGTCCTGCTTCAGGATCTGTTCAAATCTGGAGGCGTAAATACTTTCTTTGCCCATGTTCTCAAGTGGAGAGATCACGACGGATATCTTCTGAATTGTAGGAGATGAAACCCCCGGCAGCAGGATCTGAGAGTAAGACCTGTGCCCAAAAACGATGAAAGATAATAAAAATAAAGTCAGCAGTAGCTTTTTCATCAGATCCACCTGAAAAAACAGAGCAGGTTAAACAATAACTAAGTTGCGCCAAGGTTTGATGGACATGCCCAGTGTCCGTTAATTCTCCAGTTCCACGTTCCAGTAAGACACATCCACAAAATTCAGAAAAGGTTCCCACTCCTTATACTCAATTGCCTTTACAAACACGTTTGAGAATGGGTCCCATCTTGGTTTTATGGGCTTGTTCAAAAGTTTCATTCCCGCCTGAGTTGGAGTTCTGCCACCTTTTTTTCTGTTGCATCTTGCACAGCAGCAAACCACATTCTCCCAGGTGCTGCTTCCGCTTTGAGATTTGGGAATAACGTGATCAATGGTCAGCTCCTGTCTGGGAAAAGACCTGCCGCAGTACTGACAATTTCCGCCGTCCCGTCTGAATATATTTATCCTGTTGAACTTCGGCTGCTTTCTGTGACTGCCCTCGTACCTTACAAGTATAATGACCCTTGGGGCTTTGATAATATGAGATACCGTTCTCACGCAGTCATCCCCAGCCGTTGCGGATACCTCAGACCATGAATTGAAATCAAATATTTCATAGTCCCTTGATACAGCTTTTGCGGCTCCCCCGTAAAGAAGTATGAAGGCTCTTTTGAGACTTGTAACTGAAACAGGCATAAAAAATCTGTTTAACACAAGCACCGGACTTGAAAGCATATTAGAAATCAAGTTACCCATTGAAAAAAAGTGGTCAAGAATTATCTTTAAAACTCAACGGTAAAAACATTTTTATTTGTATTTTATTTCTATAACTATATTTTAATTCTTTAGTTAAATTCTGATCAGAAAAACGATTAATGGACATTATAACTAATTTCTACGTTCAGGGGGCTTTGTGCATACTTACCTTTGTATCAATATTCTTTCTTGTACGCTCCACGGACAGGTTGAAAGACAAACTGGACGAAAAAATAAAAAAGTAGAGAGCGCTCCTGTAAAATGTATCCGGAACTTTTAAGAATAGACGGCTTTGTGATCTCATCCTTTGGCGTAATGGTTGCCGCCGGCTTTCTGACGGCATATTTGCTGTGCCTGACGGAGTTCAGAAGAAGAAAGCTGCCTGAAGACGTCCTGAACAACCTTCTTCTGGTGTCAATGGCAGGTGGTATCATCGGAGCTAAACTGATGTACATCTTTGAAAACGTTCCGATACAGGAAATTCTTGCCGATCCATTTAAGCACATTCTTACGCGGGGAGGTCTGACGTTTTACGGAGGTCTTATAGGCGCCGTTCTTCTTGCATGGATAGTTGGAAGAAGACACAAAGTGGACTTCTGGAAAATGGGAGACGCAGCCGCTCCCGGCATGGCACTGGGATATGCCGTTGGCAGAATGGGATGCCTGCTCGTTGGCGACGACTATGGCATACCTTCGCAGCTTCCGTGGGCTATAGCGTTCCCGGAGGGAATTCCTCCAACAACAGAAACGGTCCACCCAACCCAGATCTACGAAACAATAATTATGGGAATAGTGTTCCTCTACCTTTGGAAAATAAGAAAGCGGGATTTCAAGATCGGTTATCTTTTCTCTTTATATCTGGTACTGGCAGGCAGCGAGAGATTTTTTATAGAGTTTATAAGAAACACCACCCCAAGCCCCGTGCCGAACCTGTCCATTGCGCAGCTTATAGCCGTTTTTATGATACTTGCGGGAATAGTTAAAATCTATCAGCTAAGACGCCCCTGATATACGGAACAGTCTATGCTTAATGAAGAATTTATTAAGATCTGAACACCTTTTATCAATTCTGTCCGGAATTTTATTTGTTCTCCCCTTTCTCTCGGAACATCTCTCTCTGATAGCCTGGATTTCGCTTGTTCCCTTGTTTTTCTCACTGAAGGCAAATCCGGACAAAGCTTTCAGAACGGGCATTGTGTTTGGGATCGTAGCCTGTCTTCTGGGACACTACTGGCTTGTGGGAACGCTTACAAGGTTTGGAGGTTTTTCCATATGGGTCAGCTCCGTTTTTATCTTTATATACTGCCTGTACATTGGGGTTCAGTACGCACTGTTCACCTACCTTGTGAGCAAGACCAGGCTGATTCAAAGCAGTAAAGTCATTGATCTGCTCATTATATGCTCTCTATGGACGGCTCTTGAGTATTTCTATCCGTCTCTTTTTCCTTACGGACTTGGTAATACTCAGGCGTACAATCTGAAGATCATACAGGTGTCAGACCTGCTGGGAGTTCCGTTTCTGAGCTTTATAATGGTGTTTGTCAACCTCACGGCCTTTGTGATAATAAAAGCCGTCTTCAAAGGAGGTAAAAAGCCCGTTCCTGCAGCGGCTTTATCAATAATTTTTATAACATTTCTGATTATATACGGCCTGGTAAAAATAGAGCAGACTGGTTCAAAGATTGCCAAAGCGTCAAAGATCAACATTGGCGTGGTGCAGGCTAATTTCGACTTTTTTGAAAGAATACTGGACAATTCAGGACGAATAGTAAAAGAGCATCAGCAGATGTCGGAGATGGTGAGCAGCGCCGACCTGATAATATGGCCCGAAGCTTCGGTGATGCGGCCAATACCCCTTGAATCCAGGTATCTGGAATTTCCAGGACCCGAAAAGATCATCCCTGAAATTGAAGGTACCTACTTTCTGATCGGAGGTCTTGGGCACGATGAACGCAGCGGGCGCGGTCCTCAGTCCATACAGTACAACACCGCTTTTCTTTCCGACTGGAACGGAGAAATCCTTGGTAGGTACAATAAGAACAAACTGCTCCTTTTTGGTGAGTACCTGCCGTTTGCAGATCTCATACCCTGGGAAAAATATCTGAGCGCTGCGGAGGACGGGTTTATCTCCCCCGGCACCAGTCTTAACCTCCTTAACGTCAGAGAAAAAGGGATAAAGATCGGCACTCTGATATGCTATGAAGACCTTATTGCGGAATTCAGCAGAAGGTTTTCCCTAAAGGGAGCGAATATACTGATCAATCTGACAAACGACGCGTGGTTCGGAAGGTCTTCAGCTCCCTACCAGCATCTTCTCGTTTCCATACCAAGGGCAGTGGAAACCAGGCGCTATCTGATAAGAGCCACAAACACCGGGGTAAGTGCGGTCGTAACCCCGACTGGAGAGGTAAGAAATAAAACGGAGATATTTAAAAAAGATGTTTTTACGGATCAGGTTGCACTTCTTTACAGTAATACTTTTTATATGAAAATAGGGGACGTGTTTCCATGGGGATGTTTGATCTTGTTCGTACTGTTTGTATTTAACAAACATTTAAAGCGGCGATATGGCGGAGAAAACGTCCAGAAACCTTGAATTCTCCAAAGGAGTGCCCACAGTCACCCTGATACAGTTATCAAGGCGCCCGGTACCATTGAAGTTTTTTACCAGAATACCCTTCTCCGCTAATTTACTGAAGTAAAGGTCCGCATCTGAAACCTTTATCAGCAAAAAGTTGGCATCGCTCGGAAAAACCTCCACGCCGGGGAGCTTCTTCAGATTTTTATACAAAGCATCTCTCTCAAGTTTTATCCTGGAAAAACCGGGCTCAAGCAGGTCGTAGTTATTTACGGCGACCTCAGAGATCAGCTGCGTGATTGAATTTATGTTATAAGGAAGCCTGGCCTTGTTCAGTTCATCAATTAAGCGGGCGTTGGCAAAAAGAATTCCAAGTCTTATGGATGCAAACCCCACTTTTGACATCGTTCTTATAACGACCAGATTATCAAACTTCTTTAACAGAGGCAGTAAAGTTTCTCCGTGATAATCAAAATAGGCCTCATCCACTACTATCAGCCCACTTGTAGAGCTGAGCACAGAAGTTATTTTCTCTGTTGAGAATGAATTGCCGGTAGGATTGTTCGGAGTGGAGAGAAAAACAATATCCGGATCATGCTGTTTGATGAGTTTAAGCGTAAGATCAAGGTTTATGTCAAAGTCCTGATCCAGATCAGCTTCAATTACCTTTTTTCCAAGTGCCCGGCTTGAAAGCGCGTACATTGAAAAAGTCGGTCTTGGAACAAGCACGGAGCCACTTTTTCCCGTAAATACCTGTATAAGCATCTGTATCAGTTCGTCGGAACCGTTGCCGAATAATATATTTTCCTCTGGAACGCTGTAACGTCTGCTTACGGCTTTTATGAGGGACGGTGCACTGGAACTTGGATAACGGTTCAGTTTAACGGATGAGATATTACTGAGT
>CAZUNK010000081.1:0-4300 GCA_964622285.1 uncultured Spirochaetia bacterium | reverse complement strand
CAGGCAATTTCTGAAGTACAGTTTATTTGTAGCTCGGAATTAGCTTTATGAAAACGAACCATAATATCATAACGGGTGATTCAAGGAATATGGAACTCATTGAAGATTCATCGGTTCATCTTGTGATCACTTCTCCGCCATATTGGCAGCTCAAGGATTATGGAATCAGTAATCAGATAGGTTTTGACGATTCATACGAGGACTATATCAATAACCTGAACCTTGTCTGGAAGGAATGTTACCGAGTTCTGGACAAAGGATGCAGGCTCTGCGTCAATATAGGTGATCAGTTCGCCCGGTCTGTTTATTATGGAAGATACAAAATCATTCCAATAAGAACGGAAATAATTAAGTTCTGCGAAACGATCGGTTTTGATTATATGGGAGCTATTATCTGGCAGAAAGTCAGTACGTCCAATACCACCGGTGGAGCGACTGTAATGGGGTCTTATCCTTATCCCAATAATGGGATTTTAAAAATTGATTATGAATTCATCCTGTTATTTAAAAAACTGGGAAAACCAAGGAAAGTCAGCAGGGAAATCAAGGAAAAATCCAAAATGACAAAAAAGGAGTGGAATAAATACTTCTATGGGCATTGGAATTTTTCAGGGGAAAAACAGGACAGGCATCTTGCAATGTTTCCCCTGGAGTTACCAAACCGGTTAATAAAGATGTTTTCCTTTGTTGGTGATACAGTGTTAGACCCTTTTTTAGGCAGCGGGACAACATGTTTAAGTGCAGTTAACTTAAGCAGGAATTCAGTCGGTTATGAAATAAATGATGAATACCTGCCTGTTATCAGTCATAAACTGGATGTATCCAGTCCGCAGATTTCTAAAAAAGCAGAGTTCAGATTCACCAGAGCAGCCAAGAACGCCAAAGACTACAGAGAGGAAATAAATAATCTGCCTTATATTTTCAGAGATACTGTAAAAATTGATAAGAAAGTTGATCCGAGAGAGTTACAGTTCGGCTCAAAGATCAATAATGGTTCAGGCACTGACAAAATTGAATATTTTTCAGTTAAGGAAATCTGTTCCCCGAACGAAATGATACTGAATACTGGTCTTAGGATCAGACTTATCGGAGTTAAGCCGATTAAAGAAAAAATATCCCCTGCAAAAAAGTTCCTTAAAGATAAAACCACCGGTCAGAAAATATTTTTAAAATTTGATGAAGTAAAACAGGAAGAAGGGGATAACCTGCTTTGTTATGTGTATTTGAAGAATAAAACTTTTATCAACGCTTATTTGATAAAAAATGGCTTTGCTACAACGGACAGCAGGTTCAAGTATAGACATTATAAAAGGTTCCTGAATTATGAAAAGGCGTATATAAGTGGCTAAAGAATGGATGATTTTGAAGATTTTTATTTATATAGTAATAATATAAACCCTTTATATACTCTGCGCCCGTAGCTCAACTGGATAGAGCGTGTGACTACGGATCACAAGGTTGGGGGTTCGACTCCCTCCGGGCGTGCTTTTACAGGTTGAGACGGCTTAGCCTCGTTGCGGTTTCAGTACTCTAAAATGTCAAGTTTTGGTTTCCGGTCTATTAACCCTTTCTCGTAGGCACTGCTGAACAGATGTTTTAATGCGGCAATTCCTTTTTCGCCCAGCTCTACCGTAAGATCGTTCACGTACATAAGAACGAACTGCTCCGCAACGTCGTTTTCCATACCTCTTCCGAATTCAAGAGCGTACTCAAGGGCTTCCTGTTTGTTATTGAGCGCATATTCTATGCTTTGATGATGGATTCTCAGGGCTTCTCTCTGAAGCGGCTGCTCAATGTCTCTTCTGATCACGTTCAGGCCAAGGGGCAGAGGTAAAGAGGTGTCATCTGCCCAGCATTTACCAAGGTCCATAAGGTTTTCCAGTCCAAAATCCCTGTAGGTCAGCTGTCCTTCGTGTATTAACAGTCCGGCGTCCACGCTGCCCTTTTTTACTTCATCAATTATTTCATCAAAAGGGACCTCCACGGGAACAAATCCCTCAACGTAAAGCATAAGAAGCAGATATGCCGTTGTCAGCTTTCCCGGTACGGCGATCTTTTTACCTCTCAGGTCTTTTATTTTTTCATCTGCGACAACTATGGGACCGTATCCGTTGCCCATGCTTGCACCGCATGACATGATCCTGTAATGGTCCTGAACTTTGAGATAACCATGGGCCGAAATAGCCGTGGTTTCCAGTTCTTTGTTCAGAGCTCTTTTGTTAAGTGACTGAATATCTTCAATCACGTGCTTGAAGTCAATTAAGTCAGAGGTGACTTTTCCCTTTGCCATCCCGTAGAACATAAAGGCGTCATCTGCATCAGGACTATGTCCCAGGCGCATTACTATCTTGCTCATTTATCTATCTCCCTAATTCTGATTTCTGTAAATATCCAGCTTATTAAACCGTGTCTCAACGCCGATCTCGTTCAGGCACTGTGCAAACTTTGTTATCCCCATGGTCTCTCTTTCATTCAGATCATAGCTTATTCTGTTGCTGATATAGTTCATGCAGAACTCTTTGCTGATACCGATCCTTTCAGATTCCTCTTCACATATTTCTTCAATAAAGCCTGTCCCCTGCTTTTTGGACATCAGCAGGTTGTTTAGCTGATCTCCCAGTTTTATCCCGTCGTTCACTGCCAGCAGGGCATATACAAAGGGCAGTCCGGTAAATTCTGTCCACATCTCTCCCAGGTCGTAGATCTTATATCTGTTTTTATTTAAATACAGGAACTTCAGTCCCATATCCCCGATAAGCATTCCCGCGTCCACATTGGTGAAAAAATGCTCATCGTAGGTTCTTGTTGTAAATTCAACCTCCATGTTCAAAAATTTTTTAAATAGGATCCTTACCAGGTTTGCAGAACTCAGTGAGTACTTGTCCAGGGCCACTGACCTTATATCTTTAAGCTCCCTGCTGGAGGCCAGTATAACGCTGTCAACTTTCCCGAAGGATGAAATTGAAATATCAGGCACGACCTTATAACCTCCCCGCGTTAAAAGTTCAATAACGGGAACAAGCCCCACATCTATCTGTTTTTCCCTGATCAGTCTGGAAAGAACGTTTGGGGGATGGCTGACAATTTCAATAGAGGAGCTGATATATCCGTTCCTTAATAAATAGAAAAGAGGTTTTGAATTTAAGAATGGGACGTCTCCTAATTTGATCAATACGTGCTCCTTGAATCTATGGTAAAGCTGCTGAGTTGCCTTAGGTCAGAACTCACTCAGGTCCCATCCCAGGTTACTTGAAGGGAATATCTGATGGAACAGTTTCAGTGCGTACAGGTCGGTCATACCGGCAATAAAATCACAGACTTCTCTTTCGTGCTTTTCACCTTCTATCGGGTGTGTTCCATAGGTCGTTCGAAAAATCTCCTCATTCTCGCAGAAATAAAAGTAAAGTTCTTTTACGATCTCCTTAGCTTCATAAAAAGTGCCTTTTACTTTGTCACTCAGATAAACGGACTGGAAAAGATAGTCCTTCAGCTTACTTATTACATTTTCAAGTTCCCTGCTTATTAAAACCTTTCCTTCATTTGACCGTATCGTTTCATAGATTATGTCGGAAACCATATTGTGAACCCGCTGAGAACTCGTTTTTCCAAGTACGTCGATATATTCACTGGGAACGTCGCTCAGGGTAATTACCCCTGATCTTATGGCATCGTCCAGATCGTGATTGGCGTAAGCAAGCAGGTCCGATACCCTGACGACCTGTCCTTCCATGGTCTCAGGCATGAAGTTCGGATCATCTATGGGTCCCTTCTTGCCTTTTGAGTGCTTGGCAATTCCGTCCCTGACTTCATGGGTAAGATTAAGTCCCTCTCCATGTTTTTCCAGCAGGTCAACAACTCTCATGCTCTGTTCCACGTGTCTGAACCCACCTGGATGTATTTCATTTAAGACGGCTTCTCCTACGTGTCCAAAAGGGGTGTGTCCAAGGTCGTGTCCCAGGGCTATGGCCTCGGTCAGGTCCTCGTTAAGTCTCAGGCCTCTTGCGATAGTTCTTGCGATCTGCGATACCTCTATAACGTGAGTTAGCCGCGTGCGGTAATGATCATTTATAACGGCGGGAAACACCTGGGTTTTGTGTTTCATTCTTCTGAAGGACTTGCAGTGGATTATTCTGTCCCGGTCCCGCTGAAAAGGGGTTCTTATGCAGCACTGCTCCTCCGGCGTACGTCTTCCCTTTGAACTGGCACTTAAGCAGGCAAAAGGAGACAGGGTCTGCTTTTCTGTTTCCTGGTACTGTTCTCTGATGTTCATGGGCCGTTTTAGATTCTCATTAATATACCT
>CAZUNK010000080.1:0-4933 GCA_964622285.1 uncultured Spirochaetia bacterium | reverse complement strand
CATTGTATAATTCTAAAACCTAAAGGAGGTATTTATGACATCAGATTCAACATTATACAGTCTCAGAAACAAGCTGAAACAGGATGTCCTGCTGTCCCTGCAGTCAGGTATAGTGAACATTGATTCGCAGGGAGTTAAGTTGATCGGAAGTAAGATCTATAACGATAATAAAGACTATCTCGAGAACCATCCTGCCTTGGAAGTGGCAGTTTATTCGCAGGGAAACTGATTGACCTTGGATCTTATGATATTTCGTTACTGAAGAAGTAAAAACGGAAAGTTTGATGAGCGACGAAGTTAAAATTGACGTGCTGAGCGATGGTCCCCTGATCGTTGACAATCTGAAAAAGCTGACTGATGCAGACGGGACTGAGATAAAAACGGACGGTAAAACAGCACTTTGCAGGTGCGGCAGTTCTTCAAACAAGCCTTTCTGCGACGGGTCGCATAAAAAAGCAGGTTTTGTTTCAGCGAGAGAAAAAGAGGGTCCTTTGGATAAAGAAGACCCCTATGAAGGAAAGGAAATAACCGTTTATGACAACAGGGCAGTCTGCTGCCACGCTGGTGAGTGCGTGTCAAATCTGAGTTCAGTTTTTGACGTTAGCTCCAGGCCGTGGATCAGTCCTGACGGCGCGGCGGTTGATCAGATAAAAGAAGTGGTTGAAAAATGTCCCTCAGGTGCACTTAGCTACGAGGTAAGAGGCGTTCATATAAGGGATTTTGACAGAGAGGCGGAGATCAGAATAGCTAAAAACGGACCTTACAACGTTACTGGTGGTATTAAACTCGGCGTTCCAGAAGATGTTCAGCCCCCTTCCCGGGAGCATTACAGCCTGTGCAGATGCGGCGCTTCAAAAAACAAGCCTTACTGTGATGGTTCTCACGGCGAAGCTGGATTCAGTGATGAAAATAACTAAACTGGAGGAAATAACATGGTTTTAACTCCATCAATGATGGTGCCACTTGGCTCCGCGGCGCCGGACTTCAAGCTTCCGGACGTGATAAGCGGAAAGGAAGTGGCTTTGAGCGAGCTGAGTTCGGATACTGCAACCGTGATAATGTTCATCTGCAATCACTGTCCCTACGTGAAGCACGTTCAGACTGGCCTGGTTGCGCTGGCAAACGATTACCTGCCACAGGGCGTGAAGTTCATTGCGATCAATTCCAATGACGTGGAGAACTATCCTGACGACTCTCCTGAGAACATGAAGGCCGTTGCGCAGCAGCTGGGCTATCCTTTTCCGTATCTGTTTGATGAGACACAGGAGGTTGCAAAGTCCTACGATGCCGCCTGTACCCCGGACTTTTTTATTTATGACAAGGATTTAAAACTGGCCTATCGTGGTCAGATGGATGACTCCCGTCCCGGGAACGAAAAGCCCGTTACGGGCTCGGATATAAGAAAGGCTCTTGAGGAACTGATAGCCGGAAAGGGAATATCCGGAGGTCAGGTCCCGAGCATAGGCTGTAACATCAAGTGGAAAAAGGATTCTTAGCAGTAAGAAGCGGCAGCTTGGCAGTAAAGTCAACTATCTCTCATTACCTTTTTACAACCCAGGCAGCTTTCTGCCTTGTTCCTGATGTTCACCCGGCTTTATCTGATAAACTGTAAAGCTCTTTGATCTTCCATGACAAAAACCGCCTTAAGAGAAAATCTGGATTTCGTCAGGTCTGCAGTTGACGATGATGTAAAAAATAATAAAATCGGCGGCAGGGTCATAACCCGCTTTCCGCCTGAGCCAAACGGATATCTTCACATAGGGCACGCAAAAGCCATCTGTCTTAACTTCGGTATAGCAGAAGAGTTCGGGGGCAGGTGCAATCTTCGTTTTGATGATACCAATCCCGCCAAAGAGCACAGGGAGTACGCCGAGTCGATCAAGGAGGATATAAGGTGGCTGGGTTTTGACTGGGGAGACAGGGTCTACCATGCGTCTGATTATTTTGAAAAGCTGTGCGGGTTTGCAGTATCTCTGATAAAAGAAGGAAAGGCTTATGTTGACAGCCTGAGCGCCGAGGAGATCAGGGAATACAGGGGGACACTGAGCGAGCCCGGAAAAGACAGCCCTTACAGGAACAGACCGGTAGAGGAAAACCTTGAGCTTTTTGATAAGATGAAGGCCGGAGAGTTTGCCGAGCATACCCATGTGCTGAGAGCAAAAATTGACATGGCCCACGGTAACATGAACATGCGGGACCCCGTTATGTTCAGGATACTTGAGGCTCCCCATTACCACACGGGCGGAAAATGGTACGTCTATCCCACTTATGACTGGGCGCATGGACAGTCGGATTCAATTGAAGGAGTTACTCATTCGCTCTGCACGCTGGAGTTTGAAGACCACAGACCTCTTTACGACTGGTTTTTAGATCAGCTCGGCATACATCATCCGCAGCAGATAGAGTTTGCAAGGTTGTCTCTCAGCTACACGGTTCTGAGCAAGCGAATGCTTACCGAGCTTGTAAGCGAGGGTCACGTGTCAGGATGGGATGACCCAAGAATGCCCACGATAGCGGGGCTGAGAAGAAGAGGGTACACTCCAGGGTCGATAAGGAACTTCTGTGAGCAGGTCGGCGTTACGAAGAACGACAGCGTTATAGACGTTTCCCTGCTGGAGCACAGCATCAGGGATGATCTGAACAAAAAGGCCCTGCGCGTAATGGGCGTTCTTGATCCGCTTAAGGTCGTGATAGTTAATTACCCGGCTGATCAGCAGGAAGAGGTTGAAGCGGTGAACAATCCTGAAAACCCTGATGACGGCAGCCGCCTTTTGCCGTTTGGGAGAGAGGTTTATATTGAAAGGGACGATTTTATGGTAGATCCACCTAAAAAGTACTTCAGGCTTTTTCCCGGTGGCGAGGTGAGGCTGAGGTACGCGTACTACGTTAAATGCATTGATTTTGTAAAGGACGATAAAACCGGAGAGATAAAGGAAGTTCACTGCACTTACGACCCGGAAACAAAGGGCGGAAGTTCTCCGGACGGAAGAAAGGTCAGAGGCACTGTTCACTGGGTCTGTGCAAAGCGCGCAGTAAAGGCGCAGCTCAGGCTGTACGACAGACTTTTTACTGTTGCCGACCCGGCCTGTGATCACGGGCAGAAATACAAGGAGTTTTTAAATCCGTGCTCCGTCACGGTTATCAGCGACGCACTTTTAGAGCAGGGACTTGCTGGCGCAAGGGCAGGGGTTAATTACCAGTTTGAGAGAAAAGGGTACTTTGTTCTTGACCCCAAAGACAGCTCGGATGATAGACTGGTTTTTAACAGGACGGTTACGCTCAGGGATTCCTGGGCAAAAATGAACAAGTGAGTTTCAGCGGTTTTTCAGTAAAGGTTTAACATGGTTTAAAGGAGAGGTTGTGAACTGGTTGATAGATGAAAAGCAGGGAGTGGTGGTCGTAAAAATGGCCTCCAGTAAGCTCAATATAATGAACGAAGCTTTCTTTACGGACCTTAATAACGCTTTTGACCTGATTGAAAGCCAGCACCGTGATAAACCGGTCGTGCTGACCTCCGTGGGCAACGTTTTTTCCGCCGGCATTGATCTCAGCCACTGTCTGCCGATATTTGAAAGCGGAGATAAAAAGGTGATACAAAGCTGGTACGACAGTTTCAGAAGTTCCATGCTCAGGGTTTTTGAGTTTGAATCTCCCCTTATAGGTGCGGTAAACGGTCACGCAATAGCAGGCGGACTTATACTGGCGCTTTGTTGTGACATGAGGTTTTCGGTAAGTGCGGACGCTAAATTCGGACTTAATGAAATAACGGTTGGTTTTCCCCTGCCGGGCGCTTTTGCAGAGATAGTAAAATACGCCGTTGGCAGTAGAAGGGCCGAGGAGATGATATTCAGGGGAGTTCTTTATGATCCTGAAGAAGCGCTGAAACTGGGAGTTTTTCATGACGTTACCAGCAGTGACCGCCTGATGGACATGGCGATCAGTTATGCCTCAGAGTTTGGCGACGATAATATCCATGCTTACTCAGTTGCAAAAAAAGCAATGAGAAGCGCTGCTTTCCGTAAAATCCAGGAAGCGTCGGAGTCGCTGGACAGGGACATAGCCGACAAATTAGCTTCGGAAAAAACAGTTAGTAGCTTAAAGCGGGTTTTAAGGAGCCTGAAAGAGCGTCAGACATGACGTTCTAATACAGAGCGCGGAAGTTCAAACAAGAGATAACAAATGCTGAAGATCAGAAAGGCAGTTATTGAAGATGCTTACTCCATGGCGGGCATTCTGCAGGAGATAGGCTGGTCTGAAAGAAGGAACTCAATGCCCCGTCAGGAAGTTGCCAGCCCAATTAAACGTCTGATAGAACATGCTGTAAATGACCCTGAAGGTCATACTATCTACGTTGCCGTTGACGAGCAGGAAAGAGTTATCGGATTTACCAATGTTCACTGGGTTCCGTTCATTATGCTTGGCAGCGTTGAGGGTTACGTGTCTGACGTTTTTGTTCTGCCTTCGGCAAGCGGGAAAGGTGCCGGCAGGCTGTTGATTGAATCTGTTATCAAAGAAGGAAAAAGCAGGGACGCTTACAGGTTGATGGTGACAAACGGAAAAGAAAAGCCTTCTTATAGAACGGGATTTTATAAAAAACTTGGCTGGACGGAGCGTCCCAAGGTGGCTAATTTTGTTTATTATTTCAAAGAACCCTGGTCATAAGGGGAAAGTGTGGTGCAGCCAAGACAGAGTAGTAAAACTCTTCTGAGAAAGGGTTATACATAAAAAATTGAAGTATAAGAACTTGATTAGAAAACCGCGCTAAGGTTCCTTTGTTTGCTCTTGTTTGTTGATCGTTATTTGCCCTGTATTTACTAGCTCGTTAAGTAATCTGGCAAACTCCGCATTTTGCTGAGCTGTTTGTTCAGCAAGTTTTTTATCCATATCTTTTTTAACTTCCTCAATTTTATCCAAATATTCCTGTAACATTTCC
>CAZUNK010000079.1:0-10901 GCA_964622285.1 uncultured Spirochaetia bacterium | reverse complement strand
TTATGACATAATCTCTGAGCGTTTCTCTGGAAACATCTCCCGCAACGGCAACGTTCAGCAGAGGAAAACTTGACCTTATTTCTTCAATTACCGGGTCTTCTGCATCTTCAGGGATCTCGGCCTTTATTCTTGAGATCTTAGAATCAATGTCCCGTATGACCTCCTGCAGGTTCTCTCCCGTCTCTATCTCTGCGGTAATGAAAGACAGACCTTCTGATGAGGTGGACCTTAAAATTTTAACTCCGGAGGTATTTTTTATCTCTTCTTCAATTGGAATTGTTACCAGCTTTTCAACGTCTTCAGCGGACGCCCCTGGAAAAGCGGTGGTCACTTTTACTATTTCAAGCCTTACTGAAGGAAAAATCTCAAGTGGAAGAGCAAGGGCGAACACCAACCCCATGATTATAATTGCACCCATCAAAAGGTTGACGAAAACGGAGTTTTTAACGGAAAAATCAGCTATGTGCATATATTATTCTGTAATAACTGTTAACTTCTGTCCACTTACCAGACCTGTGCCGCCTTCAACTATTATCAAGCAGTCCGGTGGAATCATCGAAGCTGGAATAAATCCCGTCTTATCATCCGCCCATATCACTTCCACCGGAACTTTCAAGCTCCTGCCTTGCTGAACTACAAAAACATAAAATTTATTTGCGCTGGACAAAACCGCAGTTCTCGGCACGCTGACAACGCTTTTTATGCTCTTTTCCGGGATTTTTATTGTTACGATCTCCCCTGGCCACCAGCTGGTCTCATCCGATATGATCTTTATCTCTATTTCGTAAGGTCCGTTGATGTCTGAACTTCTGCTGACCCCAACGACCCTGCCTTTGCCATTTTCAACTGACCCTGATGAACCTGCCCTCAGATCAACCACCGTTCCGGCTTTTATGAATTTTGCCACGCTTGCTTCAACTCCTACTATCAGCCTTTTGCCACTTAAATTCACGACCCTTGCAACCAGGTTGTTTTTCAGTACTTCCTGTCCAACGTCAGGAACGATGTCCACCACGTGTCCATCTACCGGGGACCTTATTTGCAGATTATCAAAATCCACTTTTGTCCTCTTGTATGAAGCTTCAACCGCCCTTGTACTTGCCGTTTCTATTTCAAGCTGACTTTTGCTGGAGTTAAGCCTGTCCTTGGACACAATTCCCCGCTCAAATAAGGTCTGGTACTGTGCGTACTGTCTCTTTGCTTCTTCCAGTCGTGCTTTTGAGGCCTTTAATCTATATTTCAGCTCCTCAAACTCAGCCGTTTTTCTCTCATCTAAAAGTTCTAATATGATCTCTCCCTTCTTAACTTCTTCTCCTCTCTTTGAATGTATTTTGCTTACCCAGCCGCCAACGGTCGCACGAACGTTTATATTCTGACCCCCTTCAACGCGGCCAACAAGTTCCCTGTACAGCAAACCGTCTGAGGCTACCGGGGAAATGACCTTTACGGGCCTTGGAACTTCCGCAGGGGCGACTTTTGCTGCATCTGAACGGACTGAGGTCAGCCTTAAATACAGACCAGACAGAAGTAACAGGAACGCCCCCACTATCAGTAAAAACACAGTCCACTGCTTTTTTGTGGTTTTAGCCATATTGGATTCCCAATTTATAAAAGGTTTAGCACTCAATATACATTTTAGCTGAAAAAATTGACTTTTTATTTGAAAAGCACGATAATATTTGTTACAATCCATTTAATTTAAATTAAGGGTTGTATTTTATCAGTTTTTCTGAGACAATGATTATTTAAAAAGTTTCAAAGGAGGAATCAATGGCAACAAAACCAATGACAAAATCAGATCTTCTCTCTCACATTGCAGAGAAAACTGGTGCTACTAAGAAAACAGTAGGCGAGGTTATTGACGAGTTAGCTAATGTTGCATACGCAGAAACTAAAAGGAACGGTGAGTTTACAGTCCCAGGAATAGGTAAACTAATTACTGCGCACCGTAACGCTCGCACTGGACGTAACCCGGCCACAGGGGCACCTATAAACATTCCAGCCGGAAAGGTTTTGAAGTTCAGAGTTTCTAAAGCCGCCAAAGACGGCGTCTTATAGGTCTGACCAAGACCTATCAAGTCTGGTGCCTGAAAGTGTTTTCAGTGTCTACTGATTACTGAGTGCTTGGCACTTGGGGCGTATATAAATATTAGCTGTGTGCTTTAGCTATAAAGTTTTGTTAAGCAGTTCTATGGGATGAACGGTTTGAATGTTCAAACCGTTCTCCTTAATGCCCTTTTGAATTTGTATCAGGCATCCGGGGTTGCTGACCGCTAATATATCAGCGCTGGACTGTTTTATGTTTGAGATCTTTCTGTGAAGTATCTTCTCAGCCATCTCAGGCTGCACAAGATTGTAAATTCCCGCGCTGCCACAGCAGTGGTCTGACTCGTTCATCTCTATCAGGCGGAGTCCTGGTATTTTTGAAAGAACGTTTCTGGGAGCTTGTCTTATAGACTGTCCATGTGCGACATGGCAGGCATCCTGATAGGTTACCTTGAGGTTCAGTTCTTTTAGGTCTCCATCTATGCCGATCTGATCTATAAACTCCATTATATCCCGGGTTTTTTCGCTCAGCTGTTTTGCTTTCAGCAAATACTCGTCGTTGTGTGCAAATAAGTCCCCGTATTCCTTGATGCTTGATCCACATCCTGCGGAGTTAATAATAAAATAATCAACTTTCAGACCGCTAAACGTATCTATCGTGGAACGGGCAAATTCCCTGCCTTCTTCAAGTCTTCCTGAGTGAACGGACAAAGCCCCGCAGCACTTTTGATGTTTTGGTACCACCACTTCGCAGCCTAATTTGGTCAGTACTTCAATAGAGGCTTGGTTCGTTTTTGAAAAAAACACGTTCTGAACGCAGCCAGTTAAAAACGCCACTCTGTACTTTGCCGTTTTTCTTGCAGGTATTACTTCCGGATATCTCCTGATGCTTACCGAATCAGGGTCTGGTATCATCTGCTCTGCTTTATGCAGAGTTGCTGATATTTTTTTCAGAATGCCCGTGGAATTAAGCAGTTTACGAATTCCTGTTTTATTGTAAAGATAAAGAAGTGGCAGAACCAGACTCAGTCTTCTTTGATAGGGAAATAACTTGAAAATAACTGCTCTGTACAGCTTATCCCCCAGACTTCTGTGGTAGTTCCTCTCTATCTGAGATCTTGTGGTCTCTACCAGTTGTCTGTACCTGACTCCTGAAGGACAGGCGGTTTCACAGGCTAAGCACCCTAGACATTTATCAATGTGGTCCGTCACCGTTTTTCCAAGTGGGATTCTTTCCTCCATAACGGACTTGACCAGGTATATTCTGCCTCTTGGAGAGTCAAGTTCATTACCTGTTTCAAGGTAGGTTGGACACGCGCTCAGACAAAAGCCGCAGTGAACGCAGTCATCAATAATGCTCTGGCTTGGTTTATCTATATTATCAAATCTGGACATCTTACTTTATTGTAAAATAAAATTTTTCCGTCTGCGACCTGCTCAGGGCCGATCTGAGAGCCTCGTCACTGTCAAACGTCTTCTGCAGCAGCCTCTTTCCGTATATACTGACGCTTAAATCCTTTTTGGAGAACGGATTAGGACTTATCTCATATTTAAAGCCGTCGGAAGATTGTAAAGTGATGTCTACCGTGCCGCTGTTGTAGCTTAATGGAACATCTTTCAGCACGTTGGATCTCCAGCCGTGACAAAGAGCAAGTGATATAATGTCACCTATCTGCAGGAACTTTAAATTGGTCATCACTTCACGGGAGAGTTCATTGTCTTTAAGTGAGGTGTAATCAGCCCCGAAAACAGAAGTGATGATACTTTTTGTTTTTTCCTGAAACTCCAAAGAATCCCCTGCGTCATGACCGTTACGTATGGAGTTATCGTTCAGTTTGGAAAAATGAAGAGCTATAAGTGCTGATGAATACCCCTGTCTGTGAAAACTGCTCTCAAAACTTTTTATCCAGATCCGCCGCTGCTCCTCGTCGTTCATCTCCATAAAGTTTGCTGGATATTGATTTTCGTTACTTATCTTTGGCAAAGCGTCCCAGTCTATCCAGCCATAGTCATGATTGTTAACTGCGTACATTACTTTCTCAAAAGGGTTTATAGATGAGAACCGGCTGTTGCCCCAGAACTTCATTATGTCTCCTGCAAGCCTTGCGTGGTCGTGCTGCGTGAAAATGATCCAGCCGTTCTCTGAGTCTCTTCTTATCATTTTTCGTCAATCGTAAAACGTCTTGTAAATACCGCGTGAACTTTCAGATTCTGATCAAATAATCAAACTTTCTTAATAAACTATGTTGTAGATTCTCTCCTGCTGAATTCCTTTCTGGATGGACGCTTTTTCCTGCCTATACAAATCTTCCAGGGCTTAATATGTTACCGGGATCAAAGTTCACTTTGAGCATTTTCATTAAACTATAGGAAGACAGCAGGTCGCTCCATTTATCAATTTTATCAGATTCATCCGGAAGTCTCTGAACGATCACGTTTCCCCTGAGGGTCGCAGCGTAACTTCTGAGAAGTTCCACGCACATATTTAAGGACCTGCTTTCACCATTTATTAAAACCTGCATTGATCCAACGCCTGCTTTTGCGGATACCAAAAAATTTAAATTGAGGCTCTGGGACAACTCTTCAATGTACTTAAAAACTTTTGAAATGTCCGTTATAAGCACGTTGATCCTGCACAGAGCGCTTCCAGATGGGTCCAGAAACGGAAAATTCCTTATGTGCTTCCATACGGGTTTATCATTTTTTAGAGGAATTGGCAGAATATGCTCATTTTGCAGAATGCGTCTGATCACCTCAATCTGCTCATCCACCGCTTTTGATACATTTTCAATTTTCAGAAGTGCAGCATAGGGAGATATTGGCGGCGTTAAATCCGCAGACGGAAAACCAGGCTGCAGCAGTCCGCTGCTGACAATTTCAAACGCCGAAGGAGAGACATCAGCTTTAAGAATGTTATCAGTTAGCTTTTGCATCTCCTCTGTACTGCCCATTTCAAAAATTAATGAAACGGACTTTTCAGCAACTGGATACACCTTCAGGGTCGCCTCAACTATTACTCCCAGGGTTCCCAGAGAACCAACGAACAGTTTTGGCAGGTCATATCCAGCCACGTTCTTAACGACTTTAGCTCCGCCTCTTACAATTTCTCCGTCCGCTCTTACAACTTTGACTTCAAGTATCTGCTCCCTGCAGGTTTTATACCTTAACCTCAGTGGACCACTGTCGTTTGAAGATATGATCCCCCCAATGGTGGCACCCTGCTCCGTAAGGGGCGGATCAAGTGCGATAAACTGGTCCTTTTCCATAAGCTGCTTCTGTACATCCTCCAGCTTTGCACCAGCCTGAACGGTAACTATAAAATCTATCTCATTGTGACAGACGATCTTACTTAGTTTTTCCAGCCCAAGGGCAACGTCATAAGAATCAAGACCGTTCCATAAGGAAACTTTGGTGCCGCTTCCATACGGAACGATACTTAATTTGTTTTTACTGCAGTATTTTACGACCCGTGAGACCTCCTCATAGGTATCTGGAAAAACCGCTGCCTTTGGAACCTGACCATGAATGGAAAATTTACCAAGTTCATCTCTGCTAAGCACGACCCTTGATCCATCAAGCAAACTTTCAAGTTCTTCCTTTTTCACCTTCATTTAATGCGCCTCATCCGTAATTAAAACAGTTCCCCTTCCCCATAGCTCTGAAGTTTAAGCGTTTTCTCGTGCGACATGCCATGCTCGGCACAGGTCCTGGGAGTGGGGAACAGCTTTCCGGGATTGCATATCCCTTTTGGATCAAATGTGCATCTTACCAGGTTCATTGTATCTATGTCCTGTTCACTGAACATCATTGGTATATAGCTTTTTTTATCATAGCCCACTCCATGCTCCCCTGTAATACTTCCCCCTGAATCCACGCAGACCTGCAGTATTTCTCCTGCCAGTTTTTCAACTTTTTCAAAATCTCCCTCTGTCTTGGAGTTATAAAGAATAAGAGGATGCAGATTACCGTCACCAGCGTGAAAAACGTTTGCAACTGTCAGTCCGTATTTATCACTCAGTTTTCTGATCTTTCCAAGAACTTCAGGCAGTTTGAACCTTGGTATGACCCCGTCCTGAACGTAATAGTCCGGGCTGACCCTGCCCATTGCGGCAAAGGCGCTTTTTCTGCCCTTCCAGAAAAGATTTCTCTCCTCCTCGTTTTCAGCAACTTTTATCTCCTTTGCAGAGTTTTCCTTCAGAACTCTCTGTGCAACAGGCATCTGGGTCTCAACCTCAGCAGCGGGACCATCAAGTTCCAGAAGCAGAATTGCCGCGGCGTCTTCGGGATAACCCGCGTTCACGGACCTCTGAACGGCTTTTATACAGGTGTTGTCCATTATTTCCATGCCCGCCGGCACTATTCCACTTGCAATTATCCCGGATACTGAAGAACCGGCGTATTCTATACGGTCAAATGAAGCAAAAAGGGTTCTGACGGATTGAGGCTTTTTTGTGATCTTCAGGATGACCTGCGTTACAAT
Source organism: uncultured Spirochaetia bacterium (assembly GCA_964622285.1). GTDB lineage: Bacteria > Desulfobacterota_D > UBA1144 > Nemesobacterales > JAJCZQ01 > CAZUNK01. The sequence goes on along the minus strand of CAZUNK010000079.1, from coordinate 4,375 downwards.
GCCCAGAAGTCCTTCGGAACCCACAACGACGCTCAGAAGGTCGTAACCTGGAGAGTCCTGCGTTTTACCACCTATTTCCACTACCTTCCCATCCGGTAAGACCATTTCAACTCCAAGCACGTGGTCAGTGGTAACCCCGTATTTTAGGCAATGCACTCCGCCTGAGTTTTCCGCAACGTTCCCGCCAATTGTACAGACGATCTGGCTTGAAGGGTCAGGTGCGTAGTAAAATCCATGCTCGTCAACAACTTCGCTCACCTGCCTGTTAACAACGCCGGGCTGAACAACTACAAGCCTGTTTGGAACGTCCACCTCCAAAATCCTGTTCATCCTGGAAAGGCAAATCACTATCCCGCTTTTATCAGGAAGTGCCCCTCCGGAAAGTCCCGTACCTGCGCCGCGAGGCACAAAGGGCACTTCGTGCTTGTAACACAGCTTGACCACCTCAGATACCTGCTCCGTTGTGGAAGGCAGAACTACAAACTGCGGCTTTATTCTGTAGTTTGTCAAACCATCACATTCAAACGCGATAAGCTGCTCATCAGTCGAGAGAACAAAGTCCTGTCCCAGTACACGGGTGAGGCTGCTTTTCAAAGTATTTTTCAGCTGTGAGTTCATCTGTATTTTATTTGTTCTTATTGCCCAATCAGGATTGCATATAGTATATTATATTTCTTGCCAGATTTCTTTAAGCCCGATAGTTAAAGCGTTTTCTGCAAATTTTTAGTAGCATGACGACAAAAGCAAAAATACTGCCCTCATCAGACGCCAGCTGTGCTAAAATCGTGGCGAAAACGCTTAAAAACGGCGGAGTTATTATCTATCCCACTGAAACCCTTTACGGCATTGGATCACTTGCGGACAACGCAGAATCAATCAGCAGAATATTCAATATAAAGGAAAGAATGTCTGACAAGCCCCTTTTAACCCTGGTCAAAGATACTGATATGATAAGAAAGTATTTCAAGATTAGTGAAAAGCAGCTACGTCTATATGAAAAGTTCAGCAAACTGCCGCTGACTATCATAATAGAGCAGAAGTTCGGATTTCCAGATGAACTTTCAGCAGGTACTAAGAATATCGGGATAAGAATATCCTCAAATCAGTTTGTTACAGAGCTTTTTAATTTCATTGATGTGCCGCTTGCTTCAACGAGTGCAAATATCAGTACACAGATGCAGACGACAGAGATTAAGGAGATAACAGATCAGTTTATCAATAAGGTTGACCTTATAGTTGACTCTGGTAACTTACCTGAATCTAAAGGGTCCACTATACTGGACATTACAACCCACCCTCCTGTAATTATCAGAGAAGGCGATATTGAAAAAAAAAATCTGAAGGAATTCTTCATTGGCAACGATCAAAGGATTTAAAGGTATAAGGTATAACCCTGACAAGGTTGGAGATTTAAGCAAAGTCATTGCTCCCCCTTATGACGTAATTGACCAGCAAGGGCAGGAGGAATTTTATCAACTGAGCCAGTACAATGTGATCAGGCTCATACTTGCCAAGGGTCATGAGGATGATAGATATAAGAACGCTGGCGCAACGTTTCAAGAATGGCTGAGTGATTCAGTGCTGATCCAGGAAGACCACCCCTGTATTTATCCCTATTATCAGGAATTTGAAGCAGGCGGGGAATTTTTTACAAGAAAGGGGTTTGTAGCCACTGTAAAAATTGAGGATTTTGCCTCTAAAAAGATCTTTCCCCATGAACAGACTTTCAGAAAGCACAAGGAAGATAGATTAAAGCTCACTACGGCATGCAACGCTAACATGAGCCAGGTTTTTGCGGTCTATCCCGACCAGAGCGGTGAAGTGGAAAAGCTGATTGACGGGTCCATTCAGGAACCCATAATGAGCACCGTTACAAAGGACGGAGTTAACAACAAGCTCTGGAAAATCGCAGACCAGGCCGTTATAAATGAGATCTCATTTAAACTGATGGATAAAAGTTTACTGATAGCAGATGGACATCACAGATATGAAACTGCGATCAACTTCAGAAATAAACAAAGGAACATTAACGGTGAAGACCAAAAAGAAAAGCCTTACGACCATGTAATGATGTACCTTTCAAGATCGGAAGGTGCAGGGTTAATAATAAACCCCACTCACAGAGTTGTTAAAAAGATCGGCATGCCTGAAGATAAACTACTTCAGAAGGTGGAAAAATATTTTGAGCTACGGCAACTTGAAGAGGATAAAATCTGCAACCTGGCTTTTGATCAAATAGCCGTTGTACTGGGTTCTGTGGGTTCAGGCTACGTGCTCAGCCCAAAGCTTACATATATAAAACACTACCAGAACCTCGCCGTAATGCAGCTTCACAACCTGATCTTTAAAGAGATCATAAACGAGGAGAACGCCGGGATACTGTACACTAAGTCTGAGAACGAACTGTATGATCTGGTCAGAAACCATGAGTATGAAGCTGGTTTTTTACTGCCCAAGATAAAGGCAAGCGATATATTTGAAGTTGTCCTTGACGGCGAAAAAATGCCTCATAAAACAACCTATTTTTATCCCAAAATACTTTCCGGCATGGTCTTTAACCCCCTCTGGTAAACTCTCCAGCAGCTCCAGTTTGCATGACATATTACAAAAACGTGTCTATAATTCAGGTAACAAATATTGCCTTGCTCACATTAATTTAAGAAAAAATGCGTATCTGTTCATTTTTACCAAGCACCACGGAAATAATATGTGCATTAGGTTCGGAGAACGAACTTGTTGGAATAACCCACGAATGCAACTATCCACCTTCAGTACTGAACAAAAACAGGGTCGTTATGAGCAACGTTGACCTAAAAAGTCTGTCAAGCCGCGAGATAGACGAGGTGGTTACCAGGAACGCAAGGGAGGGAAAAAGTACATATCTGGTAGACCCGGAGCAGTTAAAAGAAGCAGACCCGGACATAATTTTCACTCAAGGACTCTGTGAAGTATGTGCAGTATCAGGAAATCAGGTACTGAAAACCACAGAAATACTGAAGAAAAAACCTGAAGTCGTCTCACTGGAACCCGGGACCGTGGATGAAGTGCTGGAGTCAATAGCCGCGGTTGGTGAGGCTATAGGCAAGTCAGAGGAAGCTGATGAACTAAAAGCAAAGCTTCAGAAAAGAATTGACGATGTCCGGACGGTAACGCAGAGAAAAAGAGACTTTCCCAGAGTGTTCTGTCTTGAATGGCTTGATCCTGCCTACGTCGCCGGGCACTGGGTACCCGATATGGTTCAAATCGCCGGGGGAGAAAATGGACTGCGTGCAAAGGGTGAGGTGTCCGTAAGGGTTGAATGGGAACAGATACTGGACTTTGCTCCCCACTATATCTTCGTTATGCCGTGTGGTTTTAACATAGATAAAACCATTAACGAAATTGACGCCCTGACTTCCAATCCGGCGTGGTACAAAACCCCTGCATCACAGAACGGGAACGTTTACCTGGTTGATGCAAACTCTTACTTCAGCAGACCTGGACCAAGATTGATTGAAGGCATTGAGATGCTTGCAAAAACAATGCACCCAGGTTCATTTAAAACGGAACTGCCCGCAGATTCCATTTTAAACCTTAGAAACTTTATGCAGATAGAGTGTTTCCTGGGCTGATGTACTACGGTGAAAAGTGTAAAATTTTATGATGGAGCCTTAAATGGATTAGACGGGTCATCATCACTACCGGAACTATCAGAACTATCAGAAGCTGGAGCTTCTTCGGTCGTCTGAGAGGATACGGCAGATTGAAATGGATCATCAGCATTACTTGGAGTTGGACTTGGAGCCGAAGGTTCCCCCGCGGATTGGTCCTTACTGTCATCCGAAGTTGCATCGCTTTTTCCCTTGCTCATTAAAACCACCACAAGAACAATGAAAACAACAATAACCAAAATTATAACCATATCTTGCGACATTTTTTCCTCCTAATTACCATTTAAACTTTGTAATTGAACTCAAATTAACTTTATTATTAACACATTTTTTACATATTATCAGTAATTTACAATTTTTACCAGAACTTTTATTTATAATCCCAGTTAAATTTAAAACATCTACTAAGGAGTTTGCTCTACAATTTCTAACCAAACAACTATGAAAATCATATCTCCACCACAACCCAATACCCTTGAACTTCCAAATGAACTGCAGATTGAGCTGTCCGTAATTGAATCTGGATTGATAGTTGCCGAAGATGAAAACTCAGTTGTTTTTATTATTAAAGATCCGGAGCAGACGATTGAAAACCTGAGCGACCCTAACTCCGCTCTGCTGAATTTTACAAAGATCGTCAGACCGGAGTTTCCAACGATCAATGTTGAACTTAAACTGCAAACGGCATGTGGCATTTCTCTTAAATATGATTACTTCTTCAACTC
>CAZUNK010000078.1:0-8953 GCA_964622285.1 uncultured Spirochaetia bacterium | reverse complement strand
TTAGACTTGACAACAGGAAAAATTGTTATACATTTTAAAAGATAAATAGTTATCTTGATTATTAAGGTAAGGTACATAACCCCCCTAAAATATACATACACAATTAAAAACTATAAAGGTGAGCAACATGCATAATAGAGCAAAAGTAATAGCTTCGTTTTTAGGGATTGCACTTTACATATTCCTTGCAGCATGCGGAGATAAAGACGGCATAGACAGGAGGGGGACACCTATACCGTCATTTGTTATAAATACAGTACCTGCTCAAAGCTACACCCAAGGGATAATAATAACCCCCTTGGACTTACCAGTAGCAACTGGCGGAAACGCACCATTAACTTATAGCTTATCGCCAATCCCTGCTGGACTCAGATTTAATATGAACACACGAATGCTGACCGGAACGCCTATAACACCAATTAGGACGAACATGATCTATACAGCACGAGATACAGATGGTGACACTGCCACAATAACATTTTTAGTAGAAGTGGCTGCAAACCCTGTGCCATCCTTTATTGAAACAATAGATGATCAAGTTTACCTCCATGGAATAGAAAAAGAGCCGGTGATACTTCCGGAGGCAATTGGTGGAGATGGAGATTTAACTTATAGATTAGCACCGCTGCCGGATGGGATGATGTTTAATAGTGAAACACGAGTTCTGAGCGGTAGACCTACAATTTTTGGCAGCACAAACTTAACTTATACAGCGACGGATGAAGATATGGACACAGCAGAACTCACGTTCAATGTGATCTACAGAGCGCTACAGACCAAAAACATCTGCGACCGTACGCAGCAGGTGGAGGACGCCATTCTTGCAGAAATACATAAAAGAGATAACACAGTTACCTGCGACACCGTTACAGAACTGCATCTTGCCGAAATTGACGGAACAATTTTCCTGTCCGATGAGGGCATTACCTCTCTGAAAGCGGATGACTTTGACGGGCTCTCAAATCTTGAGTGGCTGGATCTTGATGACAATGACCTGACGAATCTTCCTGAAGACCTGTTTGACGGGCTTTCCAGCCTCAGAACTCTGCATCTGAATAACAACGGACTGACGACCCTTCCTGAAGACCTGTTTGACGGGCTTTCCAGACTCTCATCTCTGTGGCTGAATAACAATGACCTGACGACCCTTCATGAAGACCTGTTTGACGGGCTTTCCAGTCTCTCATCTCTGGGTCTTAATAACAATGACCTGACGACCCTTCATGAAGACCTGTTTGACGGGCTTTCCAGCCTCTTATCTCTGTGGCTGAGTGACAATGACCTGACGACCCTTCATGAAGACCTGTTTGACGGGCTTTCAAATCTTGAGTGGCTGTGGCTGAGTTATAATGACCTGACGACCCTTCATGAAGACCTGTTTGACGGGCTTTCCAGCCTCTCATCTCTGGGTCTTAATAACAATGACCTGACGACCCTTCATGAAGACCTGTTTGACGGGCTTTCCAGCCTCAGAACTCTGACTCTGAATAACAACGGACTGACGACCCTTCATGAAGACCTGTTTGACGGGCTTTCAAGTCTCTCAGTGCTGGACTTGAGAGGAAACACCCTTGATGCCATCCCCGCAATTTGCAGTGAATTGAGGGTTACTTGCCAGACAAATTAGAGAGGAACGTTGACAGATATTGAGAACAGTCATTCAAAGAGTCTCTTCAGCTAAAGTTGAGGTTGAAGGCAGAGTTTCAGGCCAGATAGGTCTGGGACTATTGGTACTTTTGGGAATATCAAAGGATGATAATGAGCTGGATGCCATCTATCTTGCCAATAAAATATTGAACCTGAGAATATTTGATGATGAACAGGGCAGGATGAACCTAAGCCTCCTGGATATTAAAGGAGAGATGCTGCTGGTATCACAGTTCACGCTTTACGGTGACTGCCGCAAAGGCAACAGACCTTCCTACGACAAAGCGGCAAACAATGAAAAAGCCTTGTACTTTATAAAATATTTCTGACCAGTTTACAAAACAGTGGATTAAAGGTGGAAGAAGGAGTTTTTGGTGCTTTTATGAACGTAACCCTTTCAAACTCAGGACCTGTTACCATTCTGGCCGACAGCAAAAAACAGTTTTAAGAAATACCCCCACTTCTTAACTCCGTAGACCGCAAAAACGGAGGGTCCCTCTCCGGCTTGTCCGTGGAGATTCTTATTAAAACAACTTATTGAATAAATTATTTGGTATTAGACTTGACAACAGGAAAAATTGTTATATATTTAATAAGCAACATAGTTCTTTGAAAAATGGGGGCGTAATGGCTTCGACGGTAAATGAGACAGCTTATGCCGCATGCCGAGCCGATTAACTCGTAAAACTGATTAACGCACAATAAGTGCCAAACCAATCAACGCACTCGCAGCTTAAAAAACGCTGTGATGTTTCATAGGGTTGTGCCCGTGGACCCTTTGAGACGCAAAACAACGGGATTGTCAGTTTGTTCCGCTTGGTTGACAAACTAATGAAAAAACAAGCCGAGTTTGCAGAGTTAAACCTGCCTGTTGGTGTTGGCTTTGTGAAATTTAATAACAGGATAAGCATGTAGAAGCTGAGTTAGTAACTTTAGCGGACCTGGGTTCAACTCCCAGCGCCTCCACCATTTTGAAATAAACAACCCGCCTTTTCAGAGCAGTTCTCTGGATAGCCGGGTCTTGTGTAAACCGGAAGAATCTCGCAGTTTTTTGACAGGCATGCTTTCCGGTCCTTTACTTTGAAGGAGCCGTGCTGGCTCTTTAAATATCAACATAACACCGGTCTCCGGTGGTCCGAATCTCACTAACCGGCCTGGGATGCATAGAGATTGGGTAGAAGTAAATAACAGGCACATATACTGATGGCGAAAAAAAGATACCTGACAAAATCCAGATTCAAGCTGGCAACCGAATGCCCGACTAAACTTTTCTATACCGGAAAAAGTAATTATGCAAATCAAAGCCTTGATGACAGTTTCCTCCTTGCGCTGGCTGAGGGCGGCTTTCAGGTAGGAGAACTGGCTAAATGCTATTTTCCTGGTGGCCATAATATTAAAGCTCTGGATTACAACGAGGCTCTTAAGGAAACAAACAAGCTATTTCAGCAGGAAAAGGTCACAATTTACGAAGCGGCAATAGCAACGGATAAACTATTTGTCCGTGTAGATATTCTGGTCAAAGACGGCAATCGCCTCAGCCTCTATGAAGTTAAGGCCAAATCCTTCGACCCCAAAGAGAAAGATCCGTTTGCCGGTAAAAACGGGACGATCAAATCCAACTGGAATCCCTATCTTTACGATGTTGCTTTTCAGAAATACGTGATCAATCAGGCTCTTCCTGAATATAAAGTCTCCGCCCACCTGATGATGATTGATAAATCTGCGATATGTCCGACTGATGGGCTTAATCAAAAGTTCCAGGTGGTAAAAGACAGCAATGGACGCAAATCCGTCCAGGTATCAAAAACCCTGACAGATGCGGACCTGAACCCAAAATTACTCTGCAAGGTGAACGTTGATGCGGAGTGCGACAAGATCTATGCCGGTACAGATGGCGGAAGTGATCAGTCCCAAAGTTTTATGCAGAGAATTGATTTTTTTGCAGACAGCTATGTTTCAGATACAAAAATCCACTCACCAGTATCAACCACCTGCGCCAGCTGCGAATTCCATATAGCAGACAGCGATGAACAGCCCAGCCTATTAAGTGGAAAAAAAGAATGCTGGAAAGCGGAACTGGGCTGGAATGACGAGGACTTTAACTGCCCTACCGTGCTGGATATCTGGAATTTCAGGAAAAAAGACAAGCTGATCGAAGCTGGCCGTATCAAAATGTCCTGCATTACTAAAGAGGACGTGAATCCCGGGCCGGATAAAAAACCGGGCATGTCTGAAAGTGAACGTCAGTGGCTTCAGATTGAAAAATTCAAGACAGGCGACACATCCTTCTGGCTGGACCGGGAGAATCTGCAGCGTGAAATGGACAGCTGGGTATATCCCCTGCACTTCATTGACTTTGAGACCACAATAGTGGCCATACCCTTTAACGCGGGACGCAGACCTTATGAAGGAATTGCTTTTCAGTTTTCCCATCATACCATTGACGAAAATGGGTCTGTGAAGCACTTCGGTGAGTACCTGAACAGGAAACAGGGAACATTTCCGAACTACGAATTTATAAGAGAGCTCAAGGCTCAGCTTGAAAACGACAACGGCACTATATTTCGATACTCCCACTACGAGAACACAATTCTCAATATGATTTACCGTCAGATCCAGAATGATAAGGAAAAAATTGCAGACCGGGAGGAATTGTGTGAGTTCATCAGATCAATAACTAAGTTCACAGGGACCTCTGAAGAGCAACGGATCGGTGAGCGTAATATGGTGGATATGCTGGACCTCGTTAAGCGTTACTATTACGATCCAGCCACCAACGGCTCCAACTCAATTAAACAGGTACTTCTGGCAATTCTGAACAGTTCAGACTTTCTGAAGAACAAATATAAAGACCCCATTTACGGTTCTCCGGGTGGAATTCCAAGCCGCAACTTCCAAGACTGGCCGTGGATAAAATTTAAGGAAGAAAAAGTCGTCGATCCATATAAAAGACTGCCAAAGATGTTTCAGAACGTACCTGACGAAGATATGGAAATCTCTGGCAACGGTGATGAACTGAGAGATGGCGGCGCTGCCATGACAGCATATGCCCGAATGCAGTTTGAAGACACATCGGATGATGAGCGTGAAAAGATTGAAAGCGCTCTGCTCAGATACTGCGAACTGGATACCATGGCGATGGTAATGATCTACGAAGGTTGGAAGGATTTTCTTGCAAACTGAAGCTATGGCTGCTCATCCTCCACCAAATACCTGTAAACAGTTACAACCTCTGTACTAATCCGCCCTTAAATGCTTCTTTCAAAAGCCACGTAGTAAAATCCTCCGTTAAATCCAAACGGAGCAGACCGCCTTGAGTAAGTGAAAACGCCCGGGGACGATACGATCACGTTGCCTTCCTGATCTACTATGGTTCCTCCCCTGGACTGCCCTATTTCGTTCTTATCCGGCTTTACGTCAAACAGATTGTTACCACCTACCTTCAGAACCCCTAATCTTCCCATATTTACGCTCAACTGAGCGTCCGCGATGTACTCAGGTCCATATTCCTGTTTTGATCCGTCCAGTTCCGTGTTTGAGTACTCACCATAACGGGAGACTGCGAGCCATAAAGCCAATCTGTCAATCTGATAATCAGCCGATAAAGTGAACTGACTATCAGGCTGCCATTCCTCCAGCACTGAACGGTCCCTGTCAGTGTACAATGAACTGGGAAGTCCCGCGGGAAGGTTCACAGAGGTGATCTCCGTCTCCGATATGGTTCCGGCAAGTTTGAACATCAGATCCCCTCTCGGCATGAACGGAACGCGTAAAGTGGAAACTACATCAACCCCTTTTGTTTTCGTGTCCGCCGCGTTCATGAAAAACTGCGCCCTTGACACTCCCTCGTTCCTAAGAGCATTTCTCACGACCTGCGAAAGAGCCTCGTTATCCGACTCCAACTGACCGCTCAGAATGATCCTGTCATCCACGGTTATATAGTAAAAATCCGTGGCAACGGAGAAAGCAGAAAAAGGTTTGAATATAAAACCACCGCTCCAGTTTATTGAAGTCTCTTCATCAAGATCAGGTATGCCTATTGCCTTGGCTATTTCGCTGTCGTTCCTGAAAGTTCCAACCTCAAAAGGCACCTGCCTGCCATCCACGGCAAGAAACTGGGTGCTTGTATTGTTGAAGTAAAGCTGCTGCATTGACGGTGCTCTGAACCCGGTGCTGAAAGAACCTCTGAAGGTGATCAGGTCAGCAATGTCCAGCTTGGAAGCAACCTTTCCATTCAGACTGTTTCCAAAGTCGCTGTATCTCTCGTAACGAACCGCGGGACTTATTACAAAAGTCTCAACCGGCAGGAGGCTTGCTTCTGTGTAAAAAGAGAAGGCGTATCTTGATTCATCCACCTCGTTCTCCGGCCTGAATCCAGGAAAAACCTGTATTCCGGGGGACCCGCCGCCTATGCCGTCATAATCAGCATAGGAATATTCCTCCCCGCTTTTGAGCTTATAGCTGTCTCTTTTGTATTCTGCTCCCCATGCCAGATTTACCTCGTTCACTACAGAGGATAAAAAGTCCAGTCCGGGCATGACAAAATCCAGATTTACGGTAGTAAGGTACAACTTGAGGTCTCCTGCGTCCGCGGTAGTTTCCGGAGAGCCGCTGAAGTCCACTTCCGAATACGGGTCCATGCCGTCTGCAAACTCAAATGGACCTGCGCTGTTCACGCTGCGGTAGACCCAGGAAGCGTTATGAGAATTTGACACCGTGAAGTTAAAGCTGTTTAGTCCGTGCGTTACTCCAAGATCGGCCTGAAGTCCGTTTTCAAACTCGTAATTCACGCCCGCGTTCAGGGAAAAATCCCACACGGTGGTTTCAATAAGTGGTAAAAATCCGTCCGGATAGGCTGAGCCCGCGGGATTTCTGTCCAGCTGGTTCGCCCTTCTGTAAAAACCTCCGCTTATGCTTTCTTTTCTTGACAGAGAACCAAAGGAATATATTTCTCCATCAACGCCCACGGGCTTTTTAAAATTGAACGCGCCGCTTATCTGCCTTGAATCAGCATCGCCAATGCGGAAGTTGCGGCGGTTAAAGTTTCGTTCCTTACTGTCCGGGTCATTCAGTAAAACGATGGTCCCCGGGCTGAAACCTGCGTTACCAAGCTGCGTGTTCAAAGCCTGGTCAAAATCCGGATCATCATTGCCGCCCAGCGGAAAACTCACCGAGTCCGGATACTGTACTGCTCCTGAAAGCCCGGCACGGTTAGTTCTCTGCCTGTCACGAAATTCCGCTCCCAGGTGAAAGACTCCATCTTCTCCCACTTTTACCCCCTTATTGAACCTGGTGATAAACTGAGCTCCGTCCCCTTCGTAGGTCTCTCCGTACTGAGTTGAAACTGCCCCTTCATAATCTGTTTTCAGAATTATATTGATAACGCCGGCTATGGCGTCTGAACCGTAAAGAGCAGAGGCCCCATCCCTCAACACCTCCACGCGGTCAACTGCGCTTATAGGTATTGAGTTGATATCGTAGCCCGCAGTGCCCCGCCCTACTGACGAGTTTACATGTATCAAAGCGCTGCCGTGGCGACGTTTTCCGTTTATAAGAAGAAGCACCTGATCCGGTCCCATACCTCTCAGAGTTGCCGGACGAACGGAATCGGTGCCATCGCTTATCGTTGAGCTTGAAAAGTTGAAGGCGGGGATAAGGGTCTGAATAGCCCTGCCAAGTTCATTCTGTCCAGTCTGCACAAGCTGTTTTTTTTCTATCACGTCAACCGGCACAGGTGAGGTGGAAATATCAGTAATGGTTCTGCTGCCGGTTACGATAAGAGGGGTGAACCTCGCTAATCCATCTTCACCTGTCGTCTGACTTAATGCCGCCGGGACAGGTGCTGCGATCAAAAACATAAAACAAAATAATTTTACAATAAACCTTTTCATGATATCTCCTTTGGTACGCCTTTGAACTATTTTGATATAACTTTCTAATATACCTGAACTGATTATAAACAACAACTGATTCTGCCACAATTATTTCAGCTGATCAATTCTGCCTTAGTTCTGTATTTAAAGCTGCGTTTTACACTTTCGCTGTAATTTTTGAACTCTCTTATGGTAAAGTATTTATCAAATGAACGAGCAAAGCAGGCTTGAGCAGTTTAAAAAGATGCTGGAAAAAAATCCGGACAATCCCCTGATACGGTATTCCCTTGCAAACGAGTACTTCAAGCTCAGCGATTATGAAAACGCCGTGAACGAGCTTCTGTACTATCTTAATTCATACAATGACGAAGGCGCAGGATACAGACTTTTAGCAGAATCCTATTTAGAGACCGGCAGAACGGAGCTGGCAAAGGAGGCATATAAAAAAGGAGCACACGCAGCAAGGCGGCATGGTCACCCGGGAATGGCGGATGAATTTGAAGAGGCTTTAAAGGACGTTGACCAGCTGTAAAACACCTTCACTGCGCTTTCTGTGTTAAAGTCAGAGATAAAGCAGTTTTACGCGCATTTATCCTCAAGTTTCTGTACAACCTGTTTAAGATCTTTTATTTTATCGCTCCCGCCGTAGGTACTTGTACCTTCTCTGTCAAGAAACAGCGCCTTCATTCCAAGCTTCGTGGGACATATATAGTCGTTTGTGAAATTATCCCCGATATGAACGCACTGGTCAGGCTGAAGCCCTCTTCTCTTTAAACTGATCTTAAATATCTCAACGGAAGGTTTGGCGTAGCCCGCCTCGCTTGATATGACAAAGTCATCAAAATACTGACTTATTTCAAGGCTGCGGCAGACGTCATAGACCCTTGAGTCAAAATTTGATACCACCACGAGCTTATATCCCCTGCTTCTGAGCTCGGAAAGCACCTGCTTTGTTTCCGGAAAGATCTTCCAGGCCCGAGTTCTGAAAACCTCAAAGAGATCATCAAAGTACTCGTTAAATCCCTCAAACATTCCAACGTCCGTGTAAACGTTGTGCACTACGCTGTACCACCAGTTTTTCTCCAGTTTTTTTCTTTCCTGCTGATCACTGGTACTGAAAGCCAGGGGAGGAGCCTTGGGAAAATGCCTTGAAAAAGAGGCCTTCAGCTTTTCCGGAGAAGGATTGGCTCCGTACTTACCCGCCACTTCGGCGTAAGTACGTCCCAGACCGTCTTTGATATAAAAAAGAGTGTCTGCCGCGTCAAAAGAAACCGCCTTTACTTTACTGTAGCTCATAAGCCGGAGAGTATGTAACCGAGTATTTCCACTACCTGCTGCGGAGTTCTGGCAGTGGCACTTGAGGCAGCGTCAACTTCCTTTAAAGCGTGATCGTGCTCCTGTTCATGCAAGGTTATAATTGATTTATTTATGGC
>CAZUNK010000077.1:0-6273 GCA_964622285.1 uncultured Spirochaetia bacterium | reverse complement strand
GGTGGAACAGGGGCTGAAACGACTGAAATCAAGAAAAGGTGAAACGAACAGACTTGACGATGAATCCAAGGAGTTTCACGAATCAATACGGCAGGGATACATTAAGGAAGCCGGCCTGGATACGGAAAGGATAAAGGTCCTGGACGCTTCACTTGACGTGTCAGTTCTTCAGAAGCAGATAAGGGACGTGATCGGAACAATTTAACGGCCATGCCATTTGAAAACATACTGGGCAACGAACCGCAGAAGAAACTTTTACTCAGCACCGTAAAAGAGGACAGGATCAGCCACGCCTACATTTTTTCAGGTATTGACGGCATCGGAAAAAAACTGTTCGCTCTTGAATTTGCCAAGTTTGTTAACTGCAAAAACAGGCTCCTTAATTCACCGTCTCAATCTGAAAGCCTGAGCGACGCGCAGCCCTGCCAGTGTCAGTCCTGCTTAAAAATAAACACCGCGGAGAACAAGAACGTTCATCCCGACGTAACGCTGCTGTCGTACCAGGATGAAAAAACGATCAAGGTGGACAGCATAAAGGACGTTGAGGAAAAGATCTATCTTCGTCCATTTGAGTCCCTTTACAAGGTTTTTATTATTGATAACGCGGAAAGAATGAACTCCAGCGCTCAGAACGCATTTTTAAAAACGCTGGAGGAGCCTCCCAGATTCTGCATTATTATCCTTATAACGAGCGCTTTGAACTTTATCGTGCCAACCATAAGATCAAGATGCCAGCTTATCAGATTCCATCCCCTGCCGCAGGACCTGATCACAGAGAAGCTCAGAGAGATGGCAGTTCTTGACGAGCAGGACGCCAGGGTTGCATCAAAGATAGCCGGCGGGAGCATCGGAAGAGCAATCAGAACGGACAAGGACTATCTGGATTTCAGAAAAGAGATTATCAGACAGCTCATGAAGGTAAGCTACCGCAGTCCCTCCGGTATCCTCAAGCTCTGCGAATATATGAAAGTAGAAGCAAAAGACATGGAGAGGCACACGGCTCTTTTTGACATAATGTCCCTCTGGCTCAAGGACCTTCTGCTCGTAAAGCTGAACTACGGCGAAGAGCAGATAATCAACTCCGACCTGCACGCCGAACTTTCAGAGTATGTCAAAAACAGATCAACCGAAGACCTGCTGACAAAAGCAGGACAGCTTGAAGACAGCTGGTACGGCCTTTTCCGCCTTAACGCCAACAGTAAAATCGCCTACGAAGACCTGCTTCTGAGGTTGTCCGCATGACCAGCGGCCTGAAATACGTCTGTCCCATGCACCCTGAGATCACCTCTGATACGGAGGGTAACTGCAGCGTCTGCGGAATGTCGCTTGTAAAGGAAGGGGAAACCGCTCATCACTTTTCAGGAAGCGGGGAACCTGAGACCGGATGGAGGAGCTACATGCCGCTGATCGTCGTTGTTGCTCTTTTGATCACAGCTTCCGCTGTTACAAGCGCTGAGAACGAATTTGGAAAAATTGATGTCAGAACTTTACTTCTGCATTTTATGACGGGCTTTTTTCTTGTTTTCGGGGGGTTTAAGCTGCTGGATCTGAAAAGCTTTGCTGATGGATACTCAACTTACGACCTGCTTGCGGTACGGTGGCGCTTATACGGGTACATATACCCTTTTATTGAGGTTGGTTTTGGTCTTGTCATGCTTGCCGGATTTCATCCAGACTGGCTGCTGTGGACGGAATTTGCCCTTATGACCTTCAGCGGCGCCGGGGTTGCCTTAAAGATCTCAAAAAGAGAGCAGTTCATGTGCGTATGCCTCGGAACGGTCCTCAAAGTACCGCTGACCTATGTAACGCTGATAGAGGATTTTGGCATGGCGGCTATTGCGCTGCTCCTTATTTTTATGATATAAAAACCCGTTCCGCCTCCGCTCCACATCTGATTGTAAATTTGTGTATTTTGGTTATTTTTCAGGTTTAGTTTCAGCAGCTCTGATCTTAAGAACATGAAAAGCACCTACTACGTAACAACGCCTATATACTACGTTAACGACGTCCCTCACATCGGTCACGCTTACACCACTATTGCAGCCGACGTAGTTGCAAGATTTAATCGTCTTCAGGGAAAAGAGGTGTTTTTTCTGACCGGCACGGACGAGCACGGGCAGAAGATCCAGAACGCGGCAGCAGCCAGCGGCGAAGAGCCAATTGAGCTTGCCAACAGGGTCGTGAAACGCTTTCAGAACTTATGGGAGATTCTCAGCATTACAAATTCAGACTTTATCAGAACCACGGAGAAGCGGCACGGACGAGCCGTACACAAGCTCTTTAAAAAGGTCCACGAAAAAGGAGATATTTACCTGGACCAGTACGAAGGATGGTACAACGTAGGTGAAGAGGCTTTTATAACTCAGACCCAGCTTGATGAGATCAATAAGCTGCCAACAAATAAAAGACCAAAAATAGATAAAATCAAAGAGGAGAGTTATTTTTTCAGACTTTCAAAGTATCAGGAACCACTGTTGGAACTTTACAGGTCAAACCCCGATTTTATCAGACCCCGCAGCAGAATGAATGAAGTGAAGAGCTTTGTGGAAGGTGGACTAAGGGACCTGAGCATAAGCCGCACTACCTTCTCCTGGGGAATACCGGTTCCTGAGAAAGAGGGGCACGTGTTTTACGTATGGTTTGACGCTCTTACGAATTATCTTACCGCGTGCGGTTACCCGGAAGACCGGAAAAGATTTGAATCCTCATGGCCAGCGGACCTGCACATTGTGGGAAAGGACATACTGAGATTTCACGCAGTTTACTGGCCCGCGTTCTTAATGTCCGCAGGTCTGAAACTTCCAAAATCCGTTTTTGCGCACGGCTGGTGGACGGTTGAGGGAGAGAAAATGTCCAAATCTCTCGGGAACGTGGTTGACCCTTATAAAGTAGTGGATGAATTCGGCGTTGACGCGTTCAGATACTTCCTTTTAAGAGAGATACCCTTTGGGGAGGACGGGGATTATTCAAAGGCTTCTCTGATCGGCAGAATAAACGGCGATCTGGCAAACGGGCTTGGCAATCTGGCAAGCAGAACGTTCGGAATGATTGAAAAGTACTTTGACGGAAAAGTGACGAGAAAACCTGACTTAGAGAACTCCTGGGAAAAGGAATTAGAAAAGTCGGCATGTAAAGCGGTAAAAAACGCGGAAGCTGAAATGAACAACGCTGAGTTCAATAGAGCTCTTGTAACG
This sequence comes from uncultured Spirochaetia bacterium, assembly GCA_964622285.1. Classification (GTDB taxonomy): domain Bacteria; phylum Desulfobacterota_D; class UBA1144; order Nemesobacterales; family JAJCZQ01; genus CAZUNK01. Next base: position 3,079 of record CAZUNK010000077.1, on the reverse strand, counting down.
ATATGGGAGTTTATCGCGGAGGTTAATAAATACGCAGACGAGTCACATCCCTGGTTACTTGTAAAGGAGGAAGATAAACAAGACCTTGCTGAAGGAATACTATGGACAATGGCGGAAAGCATCAGGATAATCAACGTTCTGATCACCCCTTTTATGCCCGAAGCTTCAGAAGAGATCTGGAAAAAGTTTGGCTTTGACTCCGGTTTAGTAAATTCAATAAAATACGATAACGCCAAAAAATGGGGACTGCTGGATGACTGGTCAAAAACCGGAATGTCCATAAAAAAGGGCAGTAATATATTTGACAAAGTTGAAATTTCCCCTCCCATCTGATATATATTTTTCCGTTGAACGATGAAAAACCATAAAGGATTCACTTTAGTTGAGGTTCTGGTTGCCGCGGCTTTGATGGCGATCGGACTGCTTGCACTTAGCCAGATCACCTTCCTGACCTTAAAGCAGAACCAGCGCGCCATAGATAAAACTTCCGCAGTGAACATCCTGCAAACCATTGCCGAGAAGGATTTGAGAAGGATCAAGCAGATGTATAAGTGCAATATAGATCATATAAGAGACGGTGGCACCTATAGTTGCCATACGAACATATTAGGATCAGGAGTGGCATGCCCTCAGTACTGTAATCCTTTCCGAACAATTAACACAGACCCAACCAAAACCGAAAAACAGTGTTTCTCAATAACTCCGAACACTTCCGAAGTGCCAATACAGTCAACACCTGAACCCGACTGCAAAACTATCAGTCCCAAGACGGACTTCTACGTGCTCAGGGAAGTAAAACAACCATCAGATGGTAAATATGAGGTCACCTACGCCGTGAAATCCCTTAATCAGGTAGACCAAGCACCCACCTCGCTGGAGCTTAAAGACACGATCTCAAGACATTACATGGTTGTAGAATCAACGGAAACCGTTACAAGCCTGGGTGAGAAAATAATAATACCAAGCATTCCCTGAACAGGAACGGAACATGAACGACGATAAAGGACTGACTTTAATTGAGCTGCTGATATCCACTGCGATTATAAGTATTTTAATAGTTGGCATAAGTATCATGTTACTTGAGCAGCAGAGACAATTTGACTATGCAAGAGAAACGTCAGACATAGAGTCCACGGGCAAGGACATACTCAGTTTTATATCAAAGGAGATCAGGTCCGCCGACGTAATTCAGTTTACAGATGGCGACCCATCAAATTTTACACCCGATAAGATAACGATATTCAGAAGGAATACAGACGTTCTTTCCCCCACTGCAGTATACGAGTCCGAACTCGGACTTATAAAAAGTTCAGCTGTAAACTGGACGAGTTCCTCTCTGCAAGTAACAGGTATGCCCTCCGTCTGGAACAGCAACCTCACTCAAGACGAACCTGCGTGGCTGGGCTTTAGATCAGGAACGAAACTTTGCGACGGGGAATCAACTGCTACAGATAACAGCAAATGCGTCTCTCAAGGCCATCTCTGCTCCCGGTGCAGCGTTATACTGAAAGCTGATACTTATGATAAAGGAGCAGCAACTTTCACGGCAAATTCCCTTGAATACAGCAACATCCCTGGTGCTCGTACTTCTATAGACACTACTTTTGCTACTAAGTTTTTTCACAATATAGTATCTACGCCCATGGAAACCAGCTTGATGAAAAGCTCGTCCTTTCAGGTTGATACAGCTAACATGGAATTGGAAATGAATGACTCAGGCAGCAGCTACGTCCCCATAGCCGGTGGTCTGGGAGATGACGTTGGGGTTGTGGACCTGCAGTTCGTCTTCAACGTTGGTGATACTGCCGCTGGAACCGACGTGGGAGATACAACTGGAACCGCTGCTACTCTATCACAGGAACAGGAGAGACAATTAAGATCAGTCGACGTAATACTTGTTCTAAGGTCGCAGTGGAGGCTGCAGGACAGAGCACCGGACCCGAAAATACTTGCCATAGCGAACGTTGCCCAAAGAGATACAGGCTCAACGCCTCCATTAGATAAAGGTTATCTTTACAAGATTTTCAGAAACTCAGTTCATATAAGAAATAAATAGGAAGGAATATAAAAATGAGATCACATATAAACAGATCATTAATGCAAAATGAAAGAGGCGCGGCTTTGATACTGGCAATAATAATAATGATCGTTATATCGGCAACGATACCCGTTATCACTTTCATGGTAAACAACAACACAGCCACGTCAAACTCCTATGAAGATGCACAGGAATCGTTTCTTGCATCTGAGGCCTGCGTCTCGCAGGTGAAAAATTACTTTGAGCAGGACATTACCAGGGTTTTCGCTTCTCCGCTGTATAAGGACTCTCGTGGTAACCCTATGGCTGGGGTCAATGTATATCTACACAATCCTACTACTCCTACTGGCCAACACAATGTATATCCAGTCTGCCGAACCGGCAACAGAGATAAGTCAATAATAGCCGTTTTTGAAGATAAGACTTCAGCCTACGATAAAAATCCCATAGGGTTCAGCGTTGGACACTTTACCTCCAGACAGTTCAGGGTCATGACCACAGGCAAAGGAAGCAGGGACAAAGATAAAGAAGACAGCGACACTGATATCAATACCGGAACGGAGATCTCATACGGATTTGAGATAATGATACCGACGGGAGGCATGGGACTGACTTCATATTGACCGCATAATACCAGGTCATCAGCAGGTTTTATACAACTATGGAAAAGCACAGAGGACCGCAAAAAACAGAAAACAGAGGGTTCACTTTAATAGAACTGCTCATCGTGGTCGGCATAGTCGCCATACTTACCGCTATGGCCGTGGGATTCAGTGTAAAGTACAGCCAGCAAAAATCAGTTGACAACGTAGTTTTCAGAGTTTCTTCAGCGTTAAAAACCGCAAGACTTCAGGCTTTAAAAAACGGGATGGAATACACGACGAATCTGACGATCAACAGTTCCCCTCCTCCAAAATTAACGATCAAAACAACGAGAGGTTCCACAGAAGTAAGCAAGGTCGTCGTAAATCTGCCACAGAACTATGAAATAGTTGACACCAGCAACACAGCTATCACTTCACATGACGTAAACTTCAAAAC
>CAZUNK010000076.1:0-2863 GCA_964622285.1 uncultured Spirochaetia bacterium | reverse complement strand
GAACGTAGTAGTTGCTGAAGCCGTGTTTCTTACAATCTGAGAGGAATTTACAGACTACTTTATCATCCAGCAAAGGTGGTTTTCCTCCCCTTGGGGACCTTGTAAAGATCTGAAAGCATTCACAACCCAGCTTAAACGCCCTGCCAGGTGCGTTGTCAATTCCTCCGGCAATTGATACATGTGTTCCAAAATACATCATTGTTTAATTTATCTGTAAATATAAATAGTTACCTTACAAAGTTAAAAATATTTCTATAGAAACAGAACTCCTATTTGAAGAGCATTTCTTTTGCCACTTCAAGGGTTTTTGCGGTAACTTTCTTGCCTGCAAGCATCCTGCTTATCTCTTCAACCCTTTCTTCGTTCTTTAATCTGTTTATTTCCACTCTTGTTCCATCACCTTGAACAAACTTGGACACTCTGAAATGAGAGCTGGCAAATTTTGCCACTTGAGGCAGGTGGGTTATACAGATCACCTGGTTGTTCTCAGATAGGTCCTTGATCTTTTTTCCTATTATTTCCGCAGTGATACCTCCAATACCTGAATCGGCTTCATCAAATATCAGGATCGCCCCCGTATCCTTGTTTGAAAGCATGTTCTTTAAAAGCAGCATTATTCTTGATAACTCTCCCCCTGAGGCGACTTTACTCAAAGGTTTTGGCGCCTCGCCCGGATTTGCCGAGAATAAAAACGAAATATTATCAATGCCGTCAGTAGAAACAGGTTTTTTCTCTAGTTTTATGTCAAGTACAGAACCTTTAAGTCCCACGTGCTCAGCTTCCTGAGCAAAAGACCTCATCAGATCTTTAGCTGCCCCTTTTCTCTTGGAGGAAAGTTTATCTGCGCAGGAGCTTAGTTTGCTGAGCAACCGCTCACTGTCCTGCCGCAGCTTATCAACCGTATCGTCTATTTCTGCCAGTTCAGAAAGTTCCTGGGCTATTTTTTTATGTTTTTCCAGTATCTCCTGCACCGTTCCGCCGTATTTTCTTTTCAGACCACTTATTTCAGACATTCTATAGTTGATCTTCTCCAGTTTTTCAGGATCTGACTGGACTTTGGACAGATAGTCCATCAGCTTGAAGGAAATATCCTCAATCTCAAGCAGAACAGATGATGCTGACTTGCCAATGCTGGCCAGGCTTGGGTCTATCTCCTGTATTTCTTCAATTTCATTTGAAAGGTTTTTAATAGTGTTATAAGAAGAGGATTCTGATTCATAAAGCGCAGCGTACACGCTTTGCAGCGTGTTGACGATCTTCTCAGCGTTGGCCAGTATTTTTTCTTCCTGTCTGAGAGATTCTTCCTCATCTGCCTGCAGATCTGCTTTATCCAGTTCGTTGAGCTGGTATTTCAGATATTCTTCCCTCTCAGAACGATCTTCAGTAGCTATGAGAGTCTGCTCAAGTTTCTTACTGACAGACAGATATTCGGAATACGCTTCCCTGTAATCTTCAAGCAGCGACAGGTTATCTGAGTAAAGGTCCAGGAACTTTATATGGTTAACAGGTTTGATCAACGACTGATGTTCATGCTGTCCAAATATATCAATCAGACCGGCAGTTACGTCAGCAAGTATGCTCAGCGTAGCCAGGCTGCCATTTATAAAGACCTTTCCCTTTCCCGTATCTGGAATTACTCTTTTGATCACTAACTGATCGTCACTTGCCGTATATCCCTGTTCTTCCAACTTATACAGAAGTTCTTCGTTGCTGCTGATATCAAACAGTGCCTCCACCGTTGCTTGATCGGTTCCCGTCTTTACAATATCGGAAGATACCTTGTCACCTAAAAGTATATTGATAGCATCTATTATTATGGACTTTCCAGTTCCGGTCTCACCTGTGATTATATTAAGACCTTCTGAAAATTCCACGGTCAAACTGTCTATTATTGCGTAATTCTTTAGAGAGATCTGAACAATCATAATCAGCTATTTCAAATTTCTTCTACCAGGACATAAGAATCTGCCTTTTTCCACAACGGGTACTGAAAAAATTTTTAAATCCTACTTTTTTAACTGTCCACTGCCCCAGACAACGAACTTTTTGGAAGTCAGTTCTTTAACTCCCATCGGTCCAAATGCATGAAGTTTGGAGGTGCTTATTCCTATTTCAGCTCCTAACCCCAGCTCAAATCCATCGTTAAATCTGGTAGAGGCGTTAACGATCACGGCGGAAGAATTAACCCGGCTTAAAAAATACTGAGAATTATTATAGCTTTCGGTAATGATCGCGTCAGTATGCATAGAACCGTACTTATGGATATGCGTTATTGAATCATCTATATCTTCAACTACTTTTACGTTCAGTATCAGATCAAGGTACTCTTGATGGTAGTCCTGCTCCTGAGCCAGTTTAATTCCTTTAATCAGTTTATTGGTCCTTTCGCATCCTCTGATCTCAACCCCGCTTTTTATCAGTTCTTTTGTAACTAATGGCAGGAATTTCTTTGAAATGTTTTTGTGTACAAGAAGCGTCTCCATTGAGTTACAGACACCGGGCCTTTGGACCTTGGAGTTCACCACAACCTTGACCGCAAGGTCAAAGTCGGCGTTCTCATCCACAAACACGTGGCAGATGCCTTTATAATGTTTCAAAACCGGGATCCTTGAGTTTTCTGATACAAATCTGATCAGTTCCTCTCCGCCCCTGGGTATTATCAGATCTATAAAGTCTTCAAGTTTCAATATACTGAGAACCAGGTCCCGATCGGTTATGGGAATAACCTGTACGCAGTTTTCAGGCATTCCCGCTTTAATTAGAGATTCATTTATTATTTTTCCAATAGCAAGGTTGGAATTTATCGCCTCTGAACCCCCGCGAAGTATAACGGAACTACCGGCTTTTAAGCACAGCGCGGCAG
>CAZUNK010000075.1:0-12550 GCA_964622285.1 uncultured Spirochaetia bacterium | reverse complement strand
GCACAAAAGCTATATGAAGGAGTTGATCTTGGAGCCCATGGACCGGTGGGTCTGATAACCTATATGAGAACGGATTCAGTGCGTCTTTCCTCTCGTGCGGTTGAGGAAGCGCGCAGGTTTATTAAAAACAAGTGGGGCGATGAGTACCTTCCTGCAAAGCCTCCGGTTCAGAAAGTAAAGAAGGACGCTCAGGATGCCCACGAAGCCGTAAGATCTACTTCCGCGGACAGAACTCCTCAGGATATGGCCAGGTTTCTGGAGAAAGATGCCGCTCGGCTTTATGATCTGATATGGAGAAGGACCATTGCCTCTCAGATGACTTCTGCAATTGATGAACGCACGACCGTGGACATAGAGGCGGGCAAGGCTGTTTTTCGTGTTGTTGGAACAGTTCCCGTTTTTGCAGGATGGAGAGAGGTTATGCCACCACAAAAACCGGAGAAGGGAGATAGCGAAGTAGTTCTTCCTCTGCTTTCCAAGGGCGATAAACTCAGATGTGAGGATATAATCCCGTCACAGCATTTTACCAAACCTCCGCCTCGTTACAATGAATCGTCGTTGGTAAAGGAGCTGGAGGATAAAGGAGTTGGCAGGCCGTCAACCTACGCTTCAATCCTCTCCACAATTCAGGAAAGAAAATACGTCAATATGGAGAAAAAAGTGTTTTTCCCCACTTCTCTTGGCATCTCCGTGAACGACTGCCTTGTAAAAAACTTTCCAAACATAATGGATGAGACGTTCACCGCCTCGGTTGAACAGGACCTCGATAAAATTGAGCAGGGTATAACGAAATGGGATAAACTTCTTAACAACTTTTATTTTGATGAGGTAAACGGATTGCAGAAGCGTTTAGAAGACGCGGAACAATCTTCCAACGTTGTGGAGGAAACTGATATTTCCTGCGACAAATGTGGCAGGCCGATGATAATAAAGCAAAGGCGCAAAATGGGAGGAGAGTTCCTTTCTTGCTCTGGTTATCCTGAGTGCAGGAACGCGTCTGATTTTGAAAGGGACGGGGACAAGGTCGTGTTAAAGAAGTCTTCTGAGCCTGAAGTTACGGGTATAAAGTGTGAGAAGTGTGGTTCGGACATGGTCATCAAGACACGCCGCCGCGATGGAGTTGAGTTTTTAGCCTGCTCCGGTTATCCAAAGTGCAAGAACGCGTCTGATTTTGAAAGGGACGGGGACAAGATCGTATTAAAGAAGGCTTCTGAGCCTGAGGTTACAGGTATAAAGTGCGAGAAGTGTGGTTCGGACATGGTCATCAGAACTCGCCGCCGCGATGGGGCTGAGTTTTTAGCCTGCTCTGGCTTTCCAAAGTGCAGGAACGCATCCAATTTTACAAGGGATGGAGATAAAATACTGTTAGTCAAGCCAGCTGCTAAGTAGTACCTATCGGCAGTGGTCTTAAAATTTCCTGGCAGCCCTTGCGAGCTATAGTTTTGCAGTGATGTTCAGGTCAGTTCATATAGTTTGAAAAATGTTTAAAGACTTTAAAATAAGCTACGGATTAAAGAAAGCAAACGGCAAGGCGTCTAATAGAAGATATGTTAACAAAGAAGTTCCTGATAGTTTCCCTGTGATCATATTACCTGATGGCGACCCTGATAAAGAGGTGAGAGAGTATTTACTTAGATGTATAGAAGACATGGAGGAATTACATGGGGTCCTTAAAGGAAAATTGGATAAAGAAGAGATAAAAAGTGATGTTGATGAACATAATATAGGTATAGGAAAAAGATTCACTGATTTAATGGACAACATAAAGTATGTGGAAACTTATAAAGATTATAGAATTTTCACATATAACGACAAAAGAGACGGCATTTTATGTATGTTTACTCCTGAACATTATACTCTGCATATAGCCTGGGATGAACATCCTTATAAAGATTTTGATCACTTTGTAGAATATTTTAAAGATTATATTGACGATGCTCTCTCTGAATAGGGAAGAACGAAAAATACTGTCAATTAATTCGTAATAGTTTTTCTAATTCAGAAGTTCCTGCAGCCCCTGATTTTGAAGGAATCAGTTCTATAATCAGCTTTTGTGTTTTTTGCAAATTGCTTTAAATCAATTGTAAAATAAAAACCATGTCCCGAATACGCCTTGATGCACTGAGAAAACCCCTGCTTTTTGTATCCAAGAACAATTTTTCAAACCTTTCCATAATTAAGGGACTGGAGACAACTGTTTCCGACATTACCTTAAAGCTGCTTTCGTACGAGGAGAATTCTGAAATCAAGGAGCATCTGAACAGGATAAGAACCGGCTTTAAAGATTTTGACCTGATGGAACAAAAGAACAAAGAACACATTGTTCGCAGCACGTTAGAAACCATATCAGAACTGCTGAAGGATCAGGAAGAAGGCAGGTCTTTGTACGTGGATCAGTCAAAGTCCGAGCATAAAGACCCGGGTTCCCTGTGCGTTGCGGATCAGGTGAGATACGTAAAAGGAGTTGGACCTAGATTTTCCGAAATTCTGGCAAAAAGAGGAGTGTGTACTATTGAGGACCTCCTTTTTTACTTTCCAAGGAAATATGAGGACCGCAGGAACGTTCAGGCAATTTCATCGGTCAGGCTCAACAGTAAATGTATTGTGATAGGAACTGTATCGTCGGTAAGAATAATTCGTTCAAGGAAATCCGGTTTTATTTATAAAGTAACTATAACCGACGCTACGGGAAGTCTTGATCTGATCTGGTTTAACGCCAACCAAAGATATATAGAAGGTACTTACAGAAAAGGCGTAAAGGTGGTTGTGAGCGGAGAAGTAACCCTTAGCAGCTATAACAGGAGCCTGCAGATAATACACCCAAAGCCTCAGGATATAGAGATTGTGGAAGATGGTCAGGAAACTGAGGACCAGATACACTTTAACAGAATTGTTCCCATCTATTCTTTGACTGAAGGTCTGACGCAGCGCAGAATCAGAGAACTTATCAAAACGGTAGTAGATCAGTACTGCGACAAACTAAGCTATGCAATTCCCAAAGAGGTCATTGATAAGTACTCGTTACTTGATCTGCCGTGCGCAGTTAAGGAAGTGCACTTTCCTGAGAAGTTCAACAGGGTGGTTGATCTTGATGATCCTGAACAGGTTGAATCATCTCTGCCCCATAAAGCCGTGATCTTTTTTGAATTTTTAATGCTTGAACTTGGGCTTGGACTGAAAAAGCGCAGTATTGTAAAGAAAAAAGGCACCTCTTTTGTAAATGATGGAAATCTCGTCAGGCGTTTTGTTGATAGTTTGCCGTTCAAACTCACAGCTGCGCAGAGCAGGGTGATAGAGGAAATAAAAAATGACATGAGCGCAGAGGCGCCGATGAACAGGCTTGTTCAGGGAGATGTTGGAAGTGGTAAAACCATTGTTTCCTTAATATCAATCCTGACCGCGGTGGAAAGTGGTTATCAAGCTGCTATCATGGCACCTACCGAAATACTGTGTGAACAGCATTACAAGCTGATGGTCAGTTATCTCAACGGATTTGATATAAAGATAGTTCTGCTGAAAAGTGCTCTCAGCAGCTCGGAGAAACGAAGTGTAAACCAGTCCATAAAAAGTGGAGAATCGCAGATTATCGTTGGCACTCACGCTCTAATAGAAAGCAGCGTTGAGTTTGCCAGACTGGGGCTGGTGGTCATTGATGAACAGCACAGGTTCGGGGTTGTTCAAAGGGCAAAATTAATGGAGAAGTCCAATAATCCGGACTCCCTTGTGCTTACGGCAACGCCGATACCAAGGACGCTGGCCATTACGGTCTATGGAGACCTTGACGTGTCCGTTATTGACGAGCTGCCAGCAGGAAGAAAAAAGATCAAAACCTTTCATTACAGGGACGACGAAAGCAGCAGGTCTGAGCTTTATGGCAGGGTAATGTCCGAGCTGAGCAAGGGACGGCAGGGGTATTTCATATGTCCTTTTATTGAGGAATCGGACACTCCGGAGTTCAAGCACGTTAAGTACGTGGGAAAGGTCTATGACGATCTAAAAAGCAATGTATTTTCTGACTATAATGTTGGGTTTCTGCACGGTCAGCTGAGCTCGGATGAGAAAGAAGAAGTTATGCAGAGATTTCTGAAAAATGAAATAAACGTTCTGGTTTCAACTACGGTGATAGAGGTAGGGGTTGATGTGCCGAACGCAACGTTCATGGTGATTGAGAACGCCGAGCGGTATGGACTGTCACAGCTTCATCAGCTCAGGGGAAGAATAGGCAGATCTGATCTGGAATCGTTCTGCATGCTGATCTCCAGCAGATTTCTGTCTGAAGAAGCTGCAAAAAAACTTAACATAATGACAGAAATGGATGATGGTTTTAAAATCGCCGAAGCAGATCTGGGCATAAGAGGCCCTGGTGATTTTCTGGGGACAAAGCAGTCAGGAATACCTCAGTTTAAATTAGCAAATTTAGTTCGGGACTGGAAACTACTGAACAAGGCAAGGGATGCGGCTTTTGATCTTATTGCCCATGACCCAGAACTGAAAGGGCACAGTGAACTGAAAAGTCATATAAAGACCAAATGGGAAAACGTGCTTGGATTTAAGCTGATATCCTGAAAAATTGAACTATCACTAACCTTCAATAAGCAGCGACTCAGGATCTTCTATTAAACTTTTTATCTTTACAAGAAACTGAACTGCTTCCCTGCCGTCCACGATCCTGTGATCGTAGCTTAAAGCAGTGTACATCATAGGTCTGATTATTATCTCCCCATCTTTAACTACGGGCCGTTCTTCTATTTTGTGCAGTCCTAAAATGCCCACCTGAGGTGGATTTATTATAGGCGTGCTTACAAGCGAGCCGAAAACTCCTCCGTTGGTGATTGAGAACGTTCCGCCTACCAGGTCATCAAGTGACAACTTTCCTTCATTTGATTTAACGGCGAAATCTTTTACCTGTTGCTCTATCTCCGCCATGCTCTTTCTGTCCGCGTCCCTGAGCACCGGAACCACAAGGCCTTCTTCTGCTCCTATGGCAATGCCGATATCGTAGTAGTCTTTAAAAACTATCTCGTCGTTCTGGATCTCGGCGTTGAGTTGGGGAAATTCCCTTAGTGCCGATATGCACGCTTTTACAAAGAAGCATGAAAAGCCCAGTCCGACCCCATGCCTTTCTTTGAACTCCTCCTTCTTTCTCTTTCGAAGGTCCATCACGTTGTACATATCAACTTCATTGAAAGTTGTCAGTATTGCGGCGGCGTTTTGAGCTTCCTTCAGCCTTCTTGCGATCGTTCTTCTGCGGCGCGACATCTTAACCCTTCTTTCGCGGTCTGAGTACATCTTTGTGATTGAAGGGAACAGGTCTGAAACATCCGTGCTCTCAGGTGTTGCTGCCTTCTGACCTGACCCAACGTGGGCTTCCACGTCCCCTTTTGTGATCTTATTGCCCACGCCAGTTCCTTTAACTTCCGACAGATCGACTTTGCTCTGCTCTGCGATGTTCTGTGCCACAGGGGTTGCTTTAATTTTAGTTTCCTTTGCGTCTATTTTTATTACATCTGCATCTCGTTGTTCAGAAGGTGCTTCTGTGACCTTCTCGGTATGGGCCTGTTTATTGACGACCTGCTCCTCTGAAGGTTCCATCTCACCAAGAACGTCTCCTACCGCAACATCCTGGTCTGCTTCCTTTAAAATTTTGGAAAGCATTCCGGTCGTTTTAGCTGCAACTTCAAAATTGGCTTTCTCCGTCTCAAGCTCAACAACAGTTTCTCCAAGTTTTACAAAATCTCCTTCCTGTTTTACCCATCTTATTACGGTTGCTTCTAAAACGGAATCACCAAGTTCAGGAACGGTTACTTTAATAGCCATATCTACCTCTCTGATATTATTTTAGTATATATTCCAAGCTATACCACTTTCCTCAATTCTGCTTACTACTTTTTTAATACTGAAAGCCTGCTCAATGATCAGTTCTTGATTGACCTTGTGCATAGAGGAAGAACCCTCGGCGGGGCTTGAATTGCGCTTTCTGCCTATGTAGTGAATGGGGTTTTTGTAATCCGTTACCTTTCTTCTCAGGAACGGGAGCATATATTTCCAGGCTCCCATGTTCTGAGGCTCTTCCTGTACCCATACCAGTTCATTGATTTTCGGGTATCTTGCCACTATTTCCTTGATCTCTTCTTTGGGGCGAGGGTAAAGCTGCTCCACTCTTGCAACGGCTATCTCCGGATGCTTTTTTCGTATTGGAGTGGAAACCAGGTCCCAGTACACCTTTCCGCTGCACAGTATAAGTCTTGTAACCTTACTTGCCTGCTTATCGTTCATTGGGTCATCAATTACAGGGAGCCACTTTCCACTGGAAAACTCGTTTGGAGATGAGAGGGTGTTTGGATTTCTCAGCAGTCCCTTTGGCGTCATTACGACCAGGGGAAGAGGATCGCTTTTGACGGTGAGCGCCTGTCTTCTCATCAGATGAAAGAACTGAGCTGCCGTGGTACAGTTAGCCATTCTCATGTTATGCTCCCCTGCCATCATTAAGAATCTCTCAAATTTTGCACTTGAATGATCCGGACCCTGTCCCTCGTATGCGTGCGGAAGCAGCATAACAAGAGACGGGGTCTGTCCCCATTTAGCTCTGGCGGAGGCAACGTATTCATCTATAATGGTCTGCGCGCCGTTTATAAAGTCACCGTACTGGGCTTCCCATATTACCAGTGTATCAGGTTTTTGGATGTTGTATCCATATTCAAAACCTATACAGGCATTTTCAGTCAGAGGGCTGTTGTGTATCTCAAAAGAGGCTTTTGCCTGAGGTATGCTCTGAAGCGGAACAAAAAGGCTGTCGTTGTCTGCATCGTGGAGAACTGCATGTCTGTGGCTGAAAGTCCCCCGCTCACAGTCCTGTCCCGTAATTCTGATAGGTATTCCATCGGCAAGAATTGATGCGTAAGCCAGTTCCTCAGCGGTTGCCCAGTCAATTGTTTTAGCGCTGGGGTCGTCCATGATATTGACCCTTCTGTCCTTGGTTCTTTTGATTTTGTCGTTTACGGTAAAGTTTTCCGGAACTTTCAGCAGATCTCTGTTGAGTTCCTTCAGTCGTTTTATAGATACCGCAGTTTTTGTTCTTCTTGCCAGTCCCTGTGGTGGGCGAGGGGATTGGCTCTCCTCGGGTATATCGTCCGGCGTTATGGTTTCATACTCTTTATGCATGATCTCGTTCTGTTCCTGAAGTAGATTGTCCACAAAGTCCTGGGTCGTGAGGTTTTTATCTATGAGCTTGCGAGCCCATATTTCTCTGACGGTTGGATGAGAATTTATTTTCTGGTACATCTTGGGCTGCGTAAAGGAAGGTTCGTCAGCTTCATTATGTCCATGTCTTCTGTAGCCGACCAGGTCTATTAAAAAATCTTTTTTGAACTTTCTCATATATGCAAAAGCCAGTCTTATAGTTTCTATACACGCCTCCGGGTCGTCTGCGTTAACGTGAACTATTGGTATTTCAAATCCTTTTGCCAGATCGCAGCTGTAAAGAGTGCTTCTTGAGTCTGAGGGAAGGGTTGTGTAACCAAGCTGATTGTTCGTGATGATATGGATAGTCCCTCCGATATAGTAGCCAGGCAGTCCTGAGAGGTTCAGCGTCTCTGCGTTAATGCCCTGTCCCGGAAAAGCTGCGTCTCCGTGTATCTGAACGGGCACGGTTATTGATGGATCAAATTCCGGCTCCCCTGCCTTGTTGGACCTTGTTCCAGCGGCTCTTGTCATGCCCTGAATGACAGGATTCACGGATTCCAGATGGCTCGGATTGGGTGCAAGATTGACGACCATATCTATGGGGCTTTCCCTGTTGACCGACATGCTTGCTGAATCATGGTACTTAACGTCCCCGGTCCAGCCCATATCGTCCCTGAAGTCTCTTTCAAGGACCGGGTCTCTGAACTTGATTAATGTGTACGTGTAGGATTTGTTCAGAACGTGGTGCATAACGTTAAGCCTGCCCCGATGCGCCATTCCGAGCATTACGTTGTGAATATCATCTTTTACTGCCAGGAAGATAAGTTCGTTCAGCATAGGAACAAGCGAGTCAACGCCTTCAATTGAGAACCTGAACTTGCCGGGATAGATCCTGTGAAGAAAGTTCTCAAATGTTTCCACTTGCGTAAGGGCCTTGAGCATCTGCATTGGATCGATCGGATTTACCGGAGCTCTGAACATACCGGTCTCAATGGCTTCCCTCAGCCATTTTCTTTCATCTGCATTGTATATGTGGTCGTAGTTGTATCCGATCGTGGATGAATATATCTCTCTGAGCTTGTTTATACCTTCATACGCATTGGACACGCTTTCTGCGGTTGGCCAGCCCACCAGGCCAGCGGGCAGGTTCATCAGGTCTTTGTCCGTCAGGTCATGCATTTCCGGGTCTAACGTTGGGTCTCCCGGCGGCTGGCTTCCCAGGGGGTCTATCTTGCTTCCCATGTGTCCATGAGCCCTTATAGACCTTGCGAGGTTTGAAACGGAAACTGACTTCTGTATATAGGCGTCAGCACTTGAGTCTATATTCAGATCAAAGTGCGCTGGTCCCGGACTCCCATCAGCACCATTTGTCAGTGGTTTCCAGCTGTCAAAAATCTTTTTGGTGCTGTGGTCAACAGAAGACGGATTATGTAAATAACGTTCATAAAGCTCAAGGACATAGCCTGAGTTAGGTCCGTGGAATTTGTCTATAAAGTCCATATGTTCCTCTTTTAGTAAAATTAAAAGATCAAACGCTTACAATATTATCATAAAAGATTAAATAAACTATATGACCGTTGATATTTTAAGCTGTTTTCCAAAGTACATAAAGGCATGCCTGATAATGTCTCTGCCTTTTATTCTGTGTTCTCTAGTTCAAGTACCTTTGCCGATTCATCAAACGTTAGCTTTTCCACGTCCCTGAGCTTTCTGTTGATCACGTTTGTGCGGGTGCCGGATATTGTCTCTATTGTTTCGGTTGCACGGTTAAGCTGCTTCTTGGCTGTGTCCAGCATCCCACCGAACTTTTCAAATTCAGTTTTTACTGCTGACAGAATTTGCCAAACCTCGCTTGACCGTTTTTCAATAGCCAGGGTGCGAAATCCCATCTGCAGGCTGTTAAGCAGGGCGGCAAGTGTGGTGGGACCTGCCACAACTACCCTGTAATCACGCTGTAATCTGTCTACTATTCCGGGCTGTCTAAGTACCTCTGAATAAAGTCCTTCGGTGGGCAGGAACATGATCGCAAAATCAGTCGTGCAGGTCGGATCTATATATTTTTCCTCAATATCTTTTGCCGAACTTTGTATGTTCCGTATAAGCGCCCTGGTTGATTCCTCAACGGCTTCAGCATCTGCTGCTTCTGCTGCATTGAGCAACCTGTTATAATCCTCCTGAGGAAACTTGGCATCTATTGGCAACCAGATGTTTGATGAATCGTCCTGTCCCGGCAGCCGTATAGCGTACTCCACTACTGCACCGGAATTTGTTACATTCACGTTTTTTTCAAACTGGTCAGCTGTTAATATCTGCTCCAGTATAGCTCCCAGCTGGTATTCTCCCCATGTGCCGCGTGTTTTTACGTTGGTCAGCATTCGCTGGAGGTCCCCCACGCCGGTAGCAAGGTTCTGCATGTCCCCCAGACCTCTCTGTACGGCTTCCAGACGTTCACTCACCAGTTTGAATGATTCTCCAATCCTTTTCTCCAGTGTGCTTTGCAGCTTTTCATCTACCGTCTGTCTCATCTGGTCCAGTTTTTTCTCGTTATTTTCCAGCAAGGATTTCATCTGAGAGTCAACTGTTTCCCGTAACGTGTTAAGACGTTCTGAGGAGCTTTCCATCTGCATTTTTCCTGTTTCACCTATTGCTTTAATAACGCTGTCGGTAGTGGTTTTCTGTATTTCTGCTATTTCCTGCCTGAGCCTTTTTGAGTCTTCCGCGGTGTCCTGACGACTGCGGTGAAATTCCTCTCTGACCACTTCGCCCACTTTTCCATTTCCATCTCCGTTTGTGCTCCTTTTCCATACTGCAATTAAAATTACGATAAGCAAAATGAGATTTACACCTAGCAATGTGATAGTTGGATTCAACATATTGTGACCTCCTTAAAGTATCTTTGTATCAGTGATCCGATTGTAAGGAAATTATTAAGCCGCCCGGTAGTTAGTTCCACAGTTTCCAACATTATATAAAACGAAATTCAGTTTATAAACTACAACAAAATCCAAAAAAGTCATTCTTAAAATGAATAAGTGTAATTAAAACTGCCGTGCCCTGCGCCGGAGCCAAGGAAGTTATTCCGGGATGCTTTTTATTCCCAGTTCCTTGAGATGCTCAGCTTTTATCTCCGTGGGGGCTTCAGTGAACGGGCAGGTGCCTTTCTGGGTTTTTGGGAATGCAATTACGTCGCGTATTGAATCCCTTTTTGCAAGCAGCATGACTATCCTGTCAAGGCCGAGCGCGATCCCGCCGTGCGGAGGGGTGCCAAACTCCAGGGCACTTAGCAAAAAGCCAAACTTGTCCCCTGCTTCTTCCTTGCTCAGCCCTATCGCTTTAAAAATTTTCTCCTGAATGTCCTTTCTGTGAACCCTGATGCTCCCCCCGCCGATCTCAACCCCGTTCAGCACGATGTCGTATGCTTTGGACAAGGCCTCTGAGGGACTTTCCTCCAGTAGCTCTATGTGTTCATCCTTTGGTGAAGTGAATGGATGGTGCAGCGCGGCGTATCTTTTTTCGTTCGTGTCATAGTCAAGCAGTGGAAAATCAACCACCCAGACAAAGTTCAGTTTGTCTGGGTCTATCAGGTCAAACTTTTTTCCAAGGGCCGTTCTCAGGTTTGAAAGCACCAGGTTTACAACTGGTTTTGAGTCTGCACCAAAAAAGACAATATCACCGGGCTGAAGGTCAAGTTTTTCCTTCAATGCCTCTATCTCTTTATCGGAAAAGAACTTTATGATCGGCGACTGAAGTTCTTTTTCCGTCACCTTTATCCACGCAAGCCCTTTTGCTCCAAGCGACTTTGCTTCCTCCGTCTGATCATCTATGTCCTTTCTGGACAGCTTGTCCCCTTTCCCTTTTACGTTTAACGCTTTTACTATCCCCCCTTTGTCTATAGCGCTTTTAAAGACCTTGAACTCCGAATCCTTAAAGATCTCTGTTATGTCCTCAAGTTCCAGTCCGAACCTTGTGTCAGGTCTGTCCGTTCCGAACCTCCTCATTGATTCCTCGTATGAAATTCTCGGAAAAGGTACAGGCATTTCCTCTACGTTAGCCGCCCTGCATATTGAGCATAAAATACCTTCCACAGCTTCCATTACGTCATTTTCATTAACGAACGACATCTCAAGGTCAACCTGAGTGAACTCAGGCTGGCGGTCGGCGCGCAGGTCCTCGTCCCTAAAGCATCTGACTATCTGGTAGTATTTGTCAAACCCTGACACCATCAGGGTCTGCTTAAGTATCTGGGGAGATTGTGGCAGCGCATAGAACTCCCCAGGACTTAATCTGCTCGGCACTAGAAAATCCCTTGCACCCTCCGGAGTTGACTTGGTCAGGCAGGGAGTTTCTATTTCTATGAATCCACACGAGCCGAGATAATTTCTTGCTGCGGAGGTTATCTGATGCCTGAGTATCAGACATTTCTGCATAGAAGGCCTTCTGAGGTCAAGGTATCTGTATTTAAGTCTTAGAAGTTCCTCAACGTTTATATCATCTTCTATAAGGAACGGAATTACGGCCGAGGAGTTGAGTATTTTTATTTCGTCAACCACCACTTCAATCTCTCCGGTCTTTACGTTGGGGTTTATCGTTTCAGGGGTCCTTGCCGTCACTTTTCCCTTTACCGCCAGTACCCATTCATCTTTAATGCTTTCAGCTGTTTTGTGAGTGTCCGGGTTGTGCTCAGGATTGAACACTATCTGACATATTCCCTCTCTATCTCTGAGGTCTATAAATATGACCCCTCCGTGGTCTCTGCTGGACTGTACCCAGCCCATAAGGGTGAGCTCTTTTCCTATATGGCTTTTATCAACGTTTCCGCAGTAAACCGTTCTTTTCCATTTTCCCAGTAAACTTAACACGTTCCACCTCTGAAATTGACCAACAATGCTAACCTTAACAGACCATATTAGCAATAAAGTCGGAATTTAAAACTTCCATGACCGATCTTTGAAATAAAGTTACGCCCGATACGGATGTTCAGGGTAAACTTTCTTCTAATGAACGGGAATACCTTACCACAAACTCATAAACCTGCCATAGAGACCCCGAGTGATTTCAGGTCGGGCTTTGTAGCCGTAATTGGCAGGCCGAACGTTGGCAAATCAACGATGGTCAACTCGGTTATAGGACAGAAGGTCTCAGCCGTTTCAGATAAGCCGAACACGACCAGAAACCGCATAACGGGCATTTTAACGCGGGAAGATTTCCAGATAGTTTTTTTAGATACTCCCGGGATACGTAAAAAAAGCAAAGGCAAGCTGCAAAAAGCCATGGTCCAGACGTCAATGAACTCCATGGCCGAATCAGATGCGCCGCTGCTCGTGATCGACGCTAAAATGCCTTTCTGCCAGGAAGATAAGTTTATAAT
>CAZUNK010000074.1:0-4717 GCA_964622285.1 uncultured Spirochaetia bacterium | reverse complement strand
TCCTTACCCTGCTCTGTATGGTTCTTTTTCCAGATACAAATGGGCTGGCAATAGACCTTGGTCCGCTCTACCATCCCGTGAAAAACTCCAGGTACGAAAAGGAATTTAACGCACTGGGACCGTTTATAACCTATAAGAGAGGTAAAGAAGGCTCAGAGCTCGGCTTCAGGCCTTTTTACTACAAAGCGGTAATGGAAAGAGAGCAGACCAGGGAGCTGGAGCTTTTTTACCCTATGGCGTCGTACAAAAAGGCAGGGGACCGTTCCTGGTTTCAGTACCAGCTTTTTCTGCTGAGCTATGAATCCCTCACTGACACTTCCGGTTATAAAAGCACGGAGCTGAGCCTTTTTCCCTTTATTTTCTACAACAGTGAAAAAGACCCCCAGGACAGCCATTTTGCCGTTTTTCCCTTTTACGGCAGCATAAGGGGAAAACTTGCCAGAGACGAGATAAAGTTCCTTTTTTTCCCTTTGTACGTTAAGACCGAAGCAGAGGGTGAGATCACAAAAAGCCTGCTCTGGCCATTTTTCAGCCGGTACGAAGGGGAGCACGCAGGAGGCAGGTTTTTTCCCCTCTTTGGAAAAAGAACGAACGAGAGCAGGGAAATATATGAAAAGTTCCTGCTCTGGCCGCTCTACGTGAAAAAGGAAAAGGAGTTTTACGGTGAGACGGCGTACTTCAGGTCCATTTTTCCCCTGTACGCAGAGTCCTACTCCTACGGCGTTTTGAACAGGGGATATTTCTGGCCGCTTGTTCAGCAGACGACAAACCGGAAAAAAGGCGATAAAAGATGGGACGTTCCATGGCCCCTTTTTAACTTCACCAGAGGAGAGACCACCAATCAGACAAGGCTCTTTCCGTTTTATTCCAGAACAACAAAGAACGAAAACGACGAAGACGGATATATAATGTTTCCCGTTTACAACTACAAGAACCTGACTCTGGAGAGCTACCGGAGGGAGAGAAAGTCCGTTTTTTTCTTTCTGTACAAGGACCTTAAGGAAAAGCCCATCATAGAGGGAACACATCCCAGAAGAAGGATTGATATGTGGCCTCTGTTCAGTTACCGGAAGGACTCCTCAGGAAACAGAAACCTGCACGCGTTAACGGTTTTTGAACCGTTCATAAGTTCAAATGACAGGCTTTACAGAAACTACGCCCCGCTGTGGAGAGTGTTCACGTGGGAAAGATCATCCGATAACATAACGCGGTCATCACTTCTCTGGAACACGGTAAGCGTGTACAGGGACGAGAAGGACTTTGTTTTTAATATAAGTCCCTTTATGCCTCTTTTTAAATACTTCAGCGGAAAAAGCGGGATGTCATGGAATATAATGGGCGGACTTATCGGTTATAGTTCAAAAGACGGAGGAAGCACGGTGAAGATCTTTTATATGCCGATAAAGCTCCGGGAATGATATTATTTTGATACAATGACGTCACTGTTTACAACCACGGGTGGGATTTTAAGACTTCTTTTCCAGAGCATCTACTGGTGCAGGGACATCAGATGGAACCTGGACAAGATATTCTATCAGATAAACGAGATCGGCAACAACACCTTTCCGGTTGCGGTACTGATAGGTTTCTGCAGCGGAGCGGTACTGTCCCTTCAGTCCGGACCCACTCTCGCGGAGTTCGGACTGGAAGAGAACCTTGGAACCATCGTGGGCCTTTCAATGGCCAAGGAAATAGGTCCCGTCATGGCCTCAATTCTGGTAGCGGGAAGAGTGGGCTCCTCAATGGCGGCGGAGATAAGCTCAATGAGCGTGTACAATGAAATTGACGCTCTCAGAACGATGAACATAAATCCGGTCCGGTTTCTGGTAATGCCAAGGCTTGTTGCCACTACTCTTTCACTACCGGTACTGGTCATCTTTATGGACGTGGTCGGCTGGTGCGGAGGGGCGGTGGTTGCGGCGGTAAACCCGGAGATAGCTTTATCAATGCAGATATACTTCACTAACCTTGCCGACTATGTAACGATAAGCGCGGTAATGAACGGTGTGGTCAAAGCGCTTATCTTCGGTGTGATAATTTCTATCGTACCCTGCTACGTGGGCATGGGAATAAAGGGCGGACCACGGGAGATCGGCAGATCGGTAACAAAAGCGGTGGTTCTGTCGTTCGTACTTGTGCTTGTCTCCGATTACTTTATATCAAGAATACTTCAGATGACGGGGCTTGACTGACTATGACGAACAACACCTCCGTCCTCCTGGACTTGAGTTCTGCGAAGAACAATCCCGTTTCGCTGAAAGTGGAGAAGCTTCGTAAAAGCTTTTCTGAAAACGAGGTATTAAAGGGAGTGGACTTTCAGGTGGAAAGTTCAAAGACCCACGTGATCCTGGGCAAAAGCGGCTCAGGCAAATCGGTATTTTTAAAATGTATCGTCGGGCTGGAGAGATACGACAGCGGAGATGTTTATATAAACGGCCTGCCAGTCAGGGGTCCAGAGGACCTGCTGGCGTACAAAGTAGGATTTGTATTTCAGTCCTCCGCCTTGTTCGGTTCAATGACGGTAGGTGACAACGTTGGGATATACCTTAAAGAGCACAGACTGGTGGATAACGAAAGTACGTACAGATTCCTTGTCTCCGGCGCGCTTGAGATGGTCGGACTGAGCGGAAAGGAGGACCTCTACCCTTCTCAGATCAGCGGAGGGATGCAGAAAAGAGTCGCGATCGCAAGAGCGGTGGTAATGAACCCGGACATGATATTCCTTGACGAGCCTACAACGGGGCTTGACCCCATGATGACGCAGACGATCGGGGAGCTTATCTTAACGCTGAAAAACAGGATAAACACCACGCAGATAGTCGTAACTCACGACGTTGACCTGGGAATTTACATCGCCGACGGGATTTCCATTATGAACAATGGTAAAATGATTGACGTGGGAGCGCCTGAGAATTTGAAAACCACCGATGATGAAGAGGTGAAAAATTTTATTTCTGCAAAATTCAAGTAAAGGAGATAAACATGAAGAACGAATACAGAACAGGACTGTTTTTTATGTTCGGAGTACTGGTACTGGTATTTTTAATGGATTTTCTTGGTGAGCTGCCCTTCCGCTCAAACGCCAAGTCCGTCTATACCTATTTTGACTCAGTAGGTGAACTGAAGGAAGGAAGTCAGGTAAAACTGCAGGGACTTATCATAGGTAAGGTATCATCCATTGAACTGGAAAGCAGAAAACTCAAGGTCGTAATGGACGTGCGGAAGAACGCGCCGGTGAGAAGTGATTCGGCCGCCTCTATCCAGCTTGGCAGTCTGCTCGGAACAAGCTATGTGAATCTGAACTTCGGATCTGAAAAAGAGCCGCTGAGCGATGGCAGCGCCCCTTTACCGAGCGTAAATCCCACGGAGCTGAACGCAATTCTGACAAAAATTGATTCCTCAATTGACTCTCTGGACGCTGCACTTGGAGCATTCAGCTTTCTGAACGATAACAGAGATAAAATAGACAGCATCTTCACTAACCTTGATAAAGTCACAGATGAACTTGCCTCATCCAAAGGCACTCTTGGAAAACTCATAAACGACGATCAGCTTTACCTGCAGACAACTGAAGCAGCCACGGAACTGAACGATATACTCAGAAAGATCAACAGCGGACAGGGAACTCTTGGAAAACTCGTTAATGACGACTCTCTTTACTATGACGCTAAGAATACAACTTTAAAAATTGAAAAAGGAGTTGATACCCTTGAAGATCTTGCACCGCTTGGCACGCTCGGTTCCATACTCGGAGTACTGACCGTACTTTAACTCCCGGAATTGACAATATTGAGGGAGGAGGTAAACTAATTTATTCAATTTAGAGGATGACAGATCCATATATTCTAAAGGTATAAAGGTGAAAAATAAGTATAATAGTGTAAAAACTATAGGTTCATTTTTATGGATTCTGCTATTTTTATTCCTTTCAGCATGCGGAGATAAGGACAGCGGAGAGACAGATGCACCACCTGTGCCACCCTCAGACAATACACCATTCTTTACGAAGACAGTAGCTGATCAAGTTTACATCCAAGGAATAGAAAGAGAGCCGGTGATACTACCGGAGGCAATTGGTGGAGATGGAGATTTAACCTATAGCTTATCACCGCTGCCGGATGGGTTGATATTTAATAGTGGAACACGAGTTTTGAGCGGTAATCCTACAGTTTTGGACAGCACAAGAGTAACTTATACAGCAACGGATACAGGTATGGACACAGCAGAACTCATGTTCAATGTGATCTACAGAGTGCCACAGACAAAAAACATCTGCGACCGTACGCAGCAGGTGGAAGACGCTATTATCACCAAAATACATGAAAGGGATAACACAGTTACCTGCGACATCGTTACCGAACTGCATATTGCGGAAATTGATGGAACAATTATCCTGTCCGATAAGGGCATTACCTCTCTGCAAGCGGATGACTTTGACGGACTTTCAAGTCTCGTGAGGCTGGATCTGCGTAACAATTTCCTAACGACCCTTCATGAAGATCTCTTTGACGGGCTTTCACGCCTTACGATCTTGAATCTGAATGACAATTCCCTGACGGAACTATCTGAAAACCTGTTTGATGGACCTTCACGCCTTACGAGCTTGGGTCTGAGTGGCAATTCCCTGACGGAACTACCTGAAAACCTGTTTGATGGACTTTCAAGCCTTACGAGCTTGGGTCTGCATGGCAATTCCCTGACGGAACTACCTGAAGAT
>CAZUNK010000073.1:0-2537 GCA_964622285.1 uncultured Spirochaetia bacterium | reverse complement strand
TCCCAGGGCGTTTCTGCTTAAAATGGGCGATCCTGCTTTCAGGAGCGCAAGAGCCATGTTCTCCGCGAATTTTTTTGGATGCGCTGGTTACGCCGTAACGGAGGGCACGGGGCCTGACAGCAGCGAGGAGGGGATAAATGAAGCAGCGGCAAGCGGGGCCGATATAGTAGTGCTATGCGGCTCGGATAAAGATTACGCGGAGGTCGGCGCAGAGGTAGTAAGAAGCATAAAAAAAGCCCTGCCGGAGGTTATGGTCGTCGTTGCAGGATACCCCAAGGACGTTATAGATGAGCTTACAGCTTCCGGAGCTGATGATTTTATTCATATAAATTCCAGGCTGCATGAAACGCTTTCAAAATATCATAAGAGGCTTGGAGTGGACTGAGGTTTTGCCATGAGACCTGATTTTTCAGATATTGATATAAAGCAGAATAGCTTTTCCGGCGATGATCAGAAGCGCGGGCCGGTTGATAATGAGTGGATGACGGCGGAGGGGATCTCATTAAAGCAGGTTTATACGGATGAGGACATAAGATCTTTAAAGCACTTAAAATACGGTGCAGGCGTACCACCATACCTAAGAGGTCCATATTCCACGATGTACGTAACCAGACCGTGGACCATACGGCAGTATGCGGGCTTTTCCACCGCTGAAGAGTCAAACGCGTTCTACAGACGCAACCTTGCCTCGGGACAGAAGGGGCTTTCCGTTGCCTTTGACCTTGCAACCCACAGAGGATATGACTCCGATCATGAAAGGGTTTTTGGAGACGTTGGCAAAGCGGGAGTGGCCATTGATTCGGTTGAAGATATGAAAATACTCTTTGATCAGATACCTCTGGACGAGATTTCCGTTTCAATGACCATGAACGGTGCCGTTCTGCCCATTATGGCTTTTTACATCGTTGCCGCAGAGGAGCAGGGCGCGGGTCAGGATAAATTAAGCGGAACCATTCAGAACGACATTCTAAAGGAGTTTATGGTCCGTAACACCTATATCTATCCCCCTGAATTCTCAATGAGGATAATAGCGGATATTTTTGAGTACACTTCACGGCACGTACCCAGGTTCAACTCCATCAGCGTCAGCGGATATCACATGCAGGAAGCCGGAGCAACTGCCGACGTTGAGCTTGCCTATACGCTTGCAAACGGACTTGAGTATATACGCACGGGAGTAAACGCCGGTCTGAAGGTAGATGATTTTGCACCCAGGATCTCCTTTTTCTGGGGAATTGGCATGAACTGTTTCATGGAGATCGCCAAGATGAGAGCGGCAAGGATGCTGTGGGCAAAGATCGTCCGCGGATTTGATCCTGAAAATCCAAAGTCACTGGCGCTCAGGGCTCACTGTCAGACGTCCGGATGGAGCCTTACCGAGCGTGACCCTTTTAATAACGTCGTTCGAACCTGCGTTGAGGCCATGGCGGCCGTTCTTGGAGGAACTCAGTCGCTTCACACTAACGCGCTTGACGAGGCCATTGCGCTCCCGACGGATTTTTCAGCACGGATAGCAAGAAACACTCAGATATACATTCAGGAGGAAACGGACGTGTGCAGATCGGTTGATCCGCTGGCGGGGTCCTACTACGTTGAACGTCTTACGGACCAGATAGCAAGAAGGGCCTGGGAACTGATTGAAGAAGTTGAAGAGCTTGGAGGAATTACAAAAGCAATTGAGGCAGGGCTTCCGAAAATGAGAATAGAGGAAGCTGCCACAAAAAAGCAGGCAAGAATTGATTCCGGAAAGGATATAATAGTAGGAGTAAACAAATACAAAACCAGTCAGGACGCCAATATTGATATTTTAGAGGTGGACAACAGCGCGGTCAGGCAGGTTCAGATCGAACGTATAAAAAGCATAAGGAAAAACCGTGATGAAAAAGCCGTTGAATCTTCACTTGACAGGATAACGCAGTGTGCCGCATCGGGCAGGGAAAATCTCCTTGCTCTTGCCGTTCAGGCGGCCAGGCACAGAGCAACCCTTGGAGAGATATCAGACGCCTGCGAAAAGGTGTGCGGAAGGTATAAAGCAGTGATAAGATCTATTTCCGGTGTATATTCTTCTGAAATGGCAGAGAACACTGACTTTAAAAAGGCAAGGAAACTTGCAGATGAGTTTGCGCGGCTTGATGGAAGAAGGCCCAGAATTCTCGTTGCGAAAATGGGACAGGATGGCCACGACAGGGGAGCCAAGGTAATCGCAACCAGCTTTGCGGACCTTGGTTTTGACGTTGACGTGGGAACTCTGTTTCAAACACCCATGGAAGCGGCAAAACAGGCGGTGGAGAGCGACGTGCACATACTTGGCATCTCCAGCCTTGCGGGTGGACATAAAACGCTCGTTCCTGGTCTGATAGATGAGCTCAGGAAGCTGGGCCGTGAAGATATGGTTATCGTTGTTGGAGGGGTAATTCCCCAGAAGGACCATGAGTTTTTATATAAAGCGGGAGTGGACGAGGTATTTGGTCCCGGAACCGTTATTCCTCACGCTGCGGAGAAGATCCTGAATATTCTTATTAAAGGGCTTTCATAGT
>CAZUNK010000072.1:0-5660 GCA_964622285.1 uncultured Spirochaetia bacterium | reverse complement strand
GACCTGTCAATTACGGCTTTTGTGCCTTTTGGCATGATCCTTGGAATGTTTTCTATCAGGCCCCCGCCGGTGATGTGAGCAATGGCCTTAACTTCATATCTACCTATAATGTCCAGCACGGTCTTTACATAAATAGTGGTTGGTTTAAGCAGCTCTCTGTAAAGGGGAGACCTAAGACCCTTTGGTCTGCTGTCCAGTTTCAATTTAGCTTTCTTAAACAGAACTTTTCTTGCAAGTGAATATCCGTTTGAGTGCAGCCCGGAAGAACGAAGTCCTATCAAGACATCTCCATGCCCTGCTTTGCTGCCGTTTATCAGCTTGCTTTTTTCAACGATACCGACCGCAAATCCTGCAAGGTCAAATTCATTTTTTTTATAAAAGCCCGGCATCTCCGCCGTTTCTCCGCCCAGAAGTACGCATCCTGATTCCTTGCATCCTTTGACGATCCCTTTTACAACTTCAGCGTGCTGGCCTGGGATGAGCTTAGAGGTCGCCAGATAGTCAAGAAAAAATAACGGCCTTGCACCGCAGGTCACAATGTCGTTGACCGACATTGCAACAAGGTCTATCCCTACCGTGCCGAATATTCCGGAATCAAATGCAAGTTTGAGCTTTGTGCCAACGCCGTCGGTGGAAGATACAAGCAGAGGCTCCTTATACCTGCCAGAGAGAAAAAAAGATCCTGAAAAACCCCCTATCCCCGCATCTGAAGACCTGCTGTGAGTGGACCTTACCAGAGGTGTAATAAGCCGTACAAACTCGTTGCCTGCATCAATATCAACGCCCGAACTCTTGTACGTAGACTTGCCCACTTAGAATCGTTTCTGACTTTACAGTCAGAGCTATTTATCCTCTATGGTCTTAACTGAATTTATAACCACGGGAGTTTGTGGAACATCCCTGAAACCGCCGGCTGTTCCGGTCTGCACCGCACCGATTTTATCAACTATGTCCATGCCTTCCACTACGCTTCCAAAGACGGCGTACCCGTAATCCCTCTGCCCATGATCAAGAAAGGCGTTATCAGCCAGATTGATAAAAAACTGCGAGGTAGCACTGTTAACTTCTGAGGTTCTTGCCATAGCGAGCGAACCTCTTTTATTTAAAAGCCCGTTCTTGGCTTCGTTCTGGATCGCCGGCTTGGTTGGCTTCTGCTTCATATCTTCAGTAAAGCCGCCCGTCTGTACCATAAATCCAGAAATTACCCTGTGAAATATAACACCGTTATAATAACCTTCATTTACATAAGCAAGGAAATTATCCACCGTGATCGGGGCTTTTTCCCTGTCCAGTTTTACTTTAATATCACCGAGATTCGTTGAGATCAATACCATTGAACTTACTCCTTTAACTTTTTTAACTTTGTCTTTCTTTTTCTTAAACACATCACAGGCGGACAATGCCGTGACCAAGATCACTACCATCACTAACGCTGAACCAAATTTAAAGTATCCGTTTGAACGGGTTTTCATGTCAAACATCTCTCCTTTTTGTTAAAATTGAAAACATAGTTTATCATAAGGATTGTGTTTAATATAGTTTTTTGAGAAAGAAGTATGAGCAAAGTTGAATTTGGAGTTATGCTGCGGCAGCAGAAGATTGACTTTTCCGATATAAAGGAAGCAGCTCTGCTGTGCGATAAACTGGGATATGATTCCATCTGGTTTTACGACCATGTTCTTGGTCAGGGCATTATAGGTATTGACATTTTAGAGCCCTGGACGCTTATGTCAGCACTTGCTCCCTTAACCGAACGGGTCAGGATCGGAACCATGGTGCTGTGCAATGGGTTCAGGCACCCTCCACTGCTGGCAAAAATGGCTGCAACGCTTGATCAGATATCCGGAGGCAGGGTTGAACTTGCCATAGGTGCAGGCTGGTTTGAAGAAGAGTTCAGAGCTTATGGATACAACTTCCCGGATGCAAAGACCAGAATAGAGATGCTCAGAGAATCAGCTGAAGTATTAAAGCTGCTGTGGACGGAGGAAAAAACAAGTTACAGCGGAAAATACTACAAAGTAGAGGACACCCTCTGCAATCCAAAACCCGTCCAGAAACCTCACATTCCCGTTATAATCGGAGGAGCTGGGGAAAATCATCTGTTAAAAGTCGTTGCCGCAGTGGCTGATGAATGGAACTGTCCCGCAACCCACGCGCTTGAATTTGACAAAAAGTACTCGGCGCTCAAACGGCACTGCAGCGACCTGAAACGGAACATTGAAAAAATACGTATATCCCAGCAAACAGTATGCGTGCTGACGGGAAAACAGAACGATCTTGCAGAAAAACTTGAGAAAGCACAGCACAGATACGCATTCTTTGGAGACGTGAAAAAACTGGGAATAGTTGGAACGCCGGATCAGTGTATTGAAAAAATAAAAGCCAATCTGGAAAAAGGCATAACAAAATACACGATCTTTTTTTCCGATGTAATGAACAAGGAAACTCTTGAGCTCTTTGCAAGAGAAGTAATATCAGAGTTCAATCGCAAGTAGAACAACCTGATGTGGAGTTCACATCTATATAACTTGCCACCATTTCGAAAATAAGGAGATGCAACATGAGAATATTGATCATAGCTGTAGTTTTAACTCTGTCATTAAACACGGTGTCTTTTGCTCAGAAAAAACCTGATGATAAGCAACAATCATTACATCTATACTATAAGGAAGTTATGTATAACAAATCATTCTCTGAAATATTTGGGGAAGCTCTGCTAATAAGTATAGTTGCTGGCATTTCCGGACTGGCCATGGGTACAGCGTCTCATAATGTTGGCGGGGATTTTAATACAGGTTTTGCGGTTGGGACAATGACTTCTTTATCTGATCAAACGGCAGAAGCTGCTATATTACCATTTACCGATAAACATATATATGCTTTTGGCAGATGCTTTGTAGGTGAGTCTCTTACTTATGCTACTGATGTAAAATTTTGTGATAGGTCATTTATCATAGAAAAGTATGAAGAGTTAACTTCAAAAGACGTTGTTTCTCAATCTATTAAGGGTAATCCGACAGCAACTTTTTATAAATATAAAGAGCATATTGCTTGCAGAAACTGGGCATTGGAATTACATAAGAGAAAATTAAACAAATGCAAAGAATATACTAGCCCTAATCAAATGCGTTATCTTACAGCGGTTATAAACAGAATAGTAGATGAACAGAAAAGCCCCAATAAATATTGGGATAAACATGATACCTATAGGATTATTGACAATAAATAATGTGCTATTACCAATATGGTGAAAAAAACATTACTTTGGAGGAGGTTATCAGCTAATTTTTTGAACTAACTACCAATAAACCTTTTCATCTATCTCCCAGACTGCCTTACAATCTTTAAATTCCTGTAGTTGTCCTTGACAGATAGCTATACCCATATCAAAAACTTTAATAAGTCTGCTATAACGTGGGTTCTTTTCTATCCTTTCCAATACGGCTTTATCCGTAGTTCTCTCCATATATCCTCCTGATCCCTTTAATCAGTATTATTTATCCTCATCTAAATCTCTTAAACTTAATCCTATTTTAATGCTAACCCATTCCCCTCTCCATCTAAATCCTTTCTCCGCCTCTATTTCGGTTTCAAGAACCTTGCTAACGTCTACTCCTATAACCTCAAATACAGCTGCTTCAATAAAAGCAACCGCCTTGGAAGGGTTAAGATTTTCTTTTCTATCTTGGTCCAATTGAATTCTATAGTTAGTATAAGCGTAACATATTCTATCCTTTTGCTTTGCACAGAACTCTATAAAATCTACGGGGACGCTAGCTTTAACGTCTTCTTTGAATTCATCCGTTAACTTTATATCGTAATCCTCGTCTTGATAGTCTGCAGTGGAAAATCCAAACTGAAACTTTACATAATCAAGTTGCTGACTCTTTTTCTTGTTTTGCATAGTATTCTTTATTTTCCTCATGCTCCCACACCATTTTTCCATCCCATAAATGAAAGGATATTTTAACTATTACCCCGTCCATATTCCAATAAAGTGATTCCCCAGACGATGCCTTGTAAAGATGAGTTCTCCAAACCCATCCCCTGTAGATACCCAGTTCTTCAAATATAGTCTGCTCAATAAAATCCGCTAGCTCAGCGGTATGAAAATTCTCTTTCTCTTCATTTCTCTCGCACTGTATTCTATAATCCGTGCAACAGTAATAAATTATATCTTTATACTTAGAGACAAACTCTTTTATATCGTCAGGCACACATTCTCTTATCTCCTGTCTACACTCTTCCGATAAGTTAATCCTGCTAATGTTTATATCAAAATCAAACTCTACTTCATTAAATTCATGCTTTCTCATTATACTTTGCCCAGAAATTCTCATGGTCAGTCCAGAACTCATTAGGTGGTAACTCTCCTTCATTGTCATAATAAACTAACCCACGAAGAGATTTCTTATACACCTTCATCCCTTGCTCAATGTCTTTCATTTGCTTGTCAAATATTTCTTTTTCTTTCAAGTTCATCAAGCTGCTCCACTAATTTTTCAATAAGTTTCATCAGTATAACTAACCCCCCCCCTACTGAAACAGAAAAGGTATATAGAAGAGTATTCAGGACGACACAACAACTGTCCACTCCCTAATATAAACCAGATGAAAATATAGTTACGGAGTTAGAAGTAAACAGACTGAAACATAAAGGGTTAACAAGCTAAAAATTTGAACTCTCCTTAATCAATTTTTGTCAATAAAACTACAATTTAATAACTCAGAGGTATAATATAGGTAGGAACATAAGAACATATTATGAGTAGCCTAATACAAAGAAATAATGTAATGATAACTTTATTATGAAAGTAGTAACTATGAGGAAAAACCCAGATAAACAAGTATAACAGAAGAAAACACCATGGCTGAATATGCAGAAATAAGAACCGATATTAAAGAACTGAATACCAAAATAGACAACTTAACTTCAAAGGTCGATGCCTTGTATGGAGGTGTCGCTGTCGTAAAATGGGTATTCGGAGGTTTAATAATTCCAATAACTGCTATAACTATAAAATATTTGTTTTTTAGTTAACAAGAAAAACAAGGGTAATTATATACTTAAGTATCCTAACTGGACACACTATATAGCTAAAAAAGGAAAATAGTATAGCGGATAAATCTCTATTGAACCTACTTAACCTCTATTTCCCTTTCAGTATCATTCCAGTCCGCCCGGACTAAACTGCCGTTCTTGTCCAGCACCTTAAAACTAATGCTGTATGTACCGGTACTAAGGCCGAAGACAAAAGCCGGGGTCCATTCATCAGTTTCATAAATATATTCACGACTTTCACCTTTTTTACGAATCTTATACCTTACCTTATTCCCGTCAGCACTTAATGCCACATTGTTTAAATAAAAATCAAGCATAATCTTTTTTGCAGCATCCCCTTCATAAGTCCCTTTAGGACGGCTGTACATGATCAAAGGCTTTCTTCTTTCCACAGTCTGAAACTCCAGCTTGCCGCCAGTCAACTTAAAATCAGCTATGCTGATTGCGCCTAGAGTTTTAACGCTTTCATGATAGGAACGGCTTGGAAATGCAGCCAGCGTGTGCTTCCCTTCCGCTACATCTTTTATATGTACTAAGTTGCTTTTACCCTGCTTATAAATTGCGTAGTATGGTTTGTTGTCAATGATCAGATGAACGT